>JBKJQV010000245.1:0-11977 GCA_046593815.1 Sediminibacterium sp.
AAATATTTATGAAATCAATTATTACTTTGGTAATATTAGGAGTATTACTCTCTTCATCAAATGCGCAATCAATTATTGGATCATGGGGAGGTAAAATTGATATTGGACCCCGCAAAGTGCTATTTATCATGCACCTGTCAAAAGATGGAGATAAGTACCATTCTACTTTTGATAGTCCCGATCAAAATTCATTCGACTTAAAAGGAGGAGAAACAGTTTTAGTTGCTGATAGTATTATTGCAAAAATTCCATCAATGAATGCAGGTTATTCAAGCAAATGGGATGGTAAAGATGAATTAACTGGTCTATTTACTCAAGGTAATTTTAAAACTCCCTTGGTTTTAAAAAGGTTAAATGAGGCAGACATTCCTAAAAATCCAATGGCAGTAGTTAGGTCTCAAACTCCAAAAAAACCTTACCCATATAATTCTGAAACCATTGAATACAATAATGTAGACGGCACTGTACATTTTGGAGCAACTTTAACTACACCAGTCAACATCAATAATTTTCCAACTGTAATTATTATTTCTGGTAGTGGAGCGCAGGACAGAGATGGAACAATGATGGGTCATAAAACTTATTGGGTATTAGCAGACTATTTAACTGCTCATGGAATAGGTGTTTTAAGGGTAGATGATAGAGGAACAGGATTATCTACTGTTGGACCGAATCCACTAAAATTAACATCAGAAGATTTTGCGAATGACGTTGAGTCTAGTATACAATTTCTTTTAAGTAGAAACGAAATCAATCCAAAAAAAATAGGATTAATTGGCCATAGTGAAGGCGGGATGATTGCACCGATGGTTGCAGCAAGAAATAAAAATGTTGCATTTATTACATTGTTAGCAGGACCAGGCACACCCGGGGATCAAATTTGGAAATATCAAATGCGGAGAAATTTTGTGAAATTAAATTTAGCTTCAGCTGATGAAAAAAAAGCTGCCGATTTTGTTAATAGCATGAATGATGCATTTAAACAATCAACCGATTATGCCACCATTAAAAAAACAATGCAAGAAACATATATCAACTTTAAAAAGAATACAACTAATGAAGAAGAATCTAGATTGCTAAATTCAATTGGAGATAAAGCATATATTGGTTTAATAGATCAGTTTAAAAATGGGTTAACATGGTTAAATTATTTTATGAATTACGATCCCTTTATTAATTTATCTAAAATAAAATGTCCTGTTTTAGCAGTAAATGGAGAAAGTGATATTCAAATAACGTCAGTAGAAAACTTAGATGGAATTATGAAAGCACTTAAAAAAGCTAAAAATAAACATTATATGATTCATTCATTTCCAAATTTGAATCATTTGTTTCAAACTTGTAAAAGCCCATCAGAACCATACAATACAATTGATGAAACCTTTTCGCCCATTGCACTTGACTACATTAGTAATTGGATCAACAAAACCATAAAGTAATTGGATGAACTATTTAGCGCATGCCTATTTTTCTTTTAATAATCCCCCAATTCTGCTGGGTAATATGATCAGTGATTATGTAAAAGGAAAAAAACAATACGATTACCCAATTGAAATTCAAAAAGGAATAAGATTACATCGGTTAATCGATACGTTTACAGATGAACACCATATTACCAAAGAAATAAAAAAAATATTTACTCCTTCTGTAAGATTATATGCTGGTGCTTTTGTAGATGTGGTATATGATCATTTTTTAGCTACTAACAATACAATACTAAAAGAAGAAGAATGGTTAGCATTTACCAAAACTAGTTATGAATTACTTGCCGATCAATCAATTCATTTTCCTGAAAAATTTGCCAGCATGTTTCCTTACATGCAATCGCAAAACTGGTTATTTAACTACAGGTATATATGGGGTATTGAAAATAGCTTTGGAGGGTTAGTAAGGAGAGCTAAATATTTAGATAGCTCCGAAGAAGCATTTGTAGCGTTGAATAATAACTATGCTCAAATTGAAGCACTTTCAGCAATATTCATTGCAGATGTACAGGTATTTACCAGTAATCAATTTCAAGGGCTAATCAGCCAATAGCAGCTTATATTTGCAATAAATAAGCTTAACAATTATAATTCTATGAAAACAGCAACTAAATATATCCATGCAGGCGCAGAACCAGACCCATCAACTGGTGCAATAATGACTCCCATCTATCAAACTTCTACCTATGTGCAGGAAGCACCAGGTGTAAATAAAGGGTTTGAATATGCAAGAAGTCAGAACCCTACTCGCAAAGCATTAGAAGAAGCTTACGCTCAAATTGAAAATGGCAAATTTGGTTTAGCATTTAGCAGTGGTGTTGCAGCAACAGATGCTGTAATTAAATTACTTTCCCCAGGCGATGAAGTAATTGCTGCCAATGATATGTATGGTGGGACTTACCGTTTATTCTCTAAAATATTTGAAAAATTTGGAATTGTCTTTACGTATGTAGATACTACCAATGTTGCCAATATTAAAAACGCAATTTCTGCTAAAACAAAATTAATATGGATTGAAACCCCCACCAATCCGTTAATGAATATTACAGATATTGAAGCTGTTTCAACAATTGCAAAAGCCAATGGATCATTGCTTTGTGTTGACAATACTTTTGCTTCTCCTTATTTACAAAACCCTTTGGATTTAGGTGCCGATATTGTTATGCATTCTGCAACAAAATACCTTGGAGGCCATAGTGATGTTATACAAGGTGCATTAATGATGAACAGTGCTGAGCTACGTGAGCAATTGTATTTTATTCAAAAAAGCTGCGGGGCTGTACCAGGACCAATGGATTGCTTTTTAGTGCTTCGTGGAATTAAGACTTTGCATTTGCGTATGCAACGCCATTGTGAAAATGGAAGAACTATTGCACATTGGTTGCGCAATCACCCTAAAATAAGTAAAGTGTATTGGTGTGGTTTTGAAGATCATCCAAGCTTTGCAATTGCTAAAAAACAAATGCGCGATTTTGGTGGAATGCTTTCTTTCGAATTAAAAGATGATAGTATAGAAGCAGCTAAAAAAGTATTATCCTCAACCAAATTATTCTCCTTGGCAGAAAGTTTAGGGGGAGTAGAAAGCTTAATTAATCATCCAGCTTCTATGACTCATGCATCTATCCCTAGAGAAAAAAGAATTGCCAATGGTTTAAGCGATACATTAATAAGATTGAGTATTGGCGTAGAAGATGCAGATGATTTAATTGAAGACTTGAATAAAGCATTGGGATAAATAAATATTTCGTGCATGAGACAAATTTTTACAATAGCAATTCTTTTGATCCTTACTAATTGCTCTGCGCAATTCCCTATTACAATTCAACAAAAAATTGATAGTCTTGTTGCCGCCAAAGCTATACCGGGTATAATTATTGGAACTACTGATCAAAATAAAAGGAGTTATTTTACAGCAGGATTTGCAAATAAAGAAACTGCTCAATCATTTGACGCATTCACTCAATTTGAAATTGGTAGCATTAGTAAAACATTTACTGCTTATATACTTACTTCAATACTTATCGATAAAAAAATAAGTGATAGTGCATTCATTGGCGCTTATTTGCCCGATAGTATTCAACAAAATAGTTCAATAGCAAATATCCGTTTTGTAGAATTAATGAACCATACTGCTGGTTTACCTAGGCTTCCAAATAATATGGGCATAACTTTTTACTCGATGCAACCTTATGAATATTATGGTGAGCAACAATTATTTAGTTATTTAAAAACTGCCATACTTGCCAAAGATGGTAAAGTAAGCTATTCTAATTTAGGAGCAGGATTAGCAGGCGTACTAGCAGAAAGAATCTCTCGAAAATCATTTGAACAATTGTTAAAACAATACATTACTAAGCCGTTTAAAATGAGTTATACTCAAATGAATGCTGCTTCAAATCGCCCAAAGAGTATTGGTTATTATAATGATTCCATAGCTACTTATTGGGAAATGAATATTTTAAAAGCTGCAGGTGGCATTAAATCAGATGCCGCAGATATGTTATCTTATATAGAGTATTTATTGAAAAATGATCAATCAGATGTTATACAAAATATTACAACCCCAACTGCTACAATTAATAAGCGTTTGCAAATTGCCAAAGGATGGCATATACTCTCTCTACCAAATAATAGTTCTCTTTATTGGCATAATGGCGGAACCTATGGATTCTCTACATTCTGTGCATTTCAAAAAGAAACTGGCAAAGGCATTTTTATAGCAGTAAATGCTTTCAATAAAAACAATATTGTAGATGGATTAGGAGTAGAATTGATGAGTAAAATGTTGGATATAAAACAATGAGTGAGTTAAAAAAATTACACGATTTTTTTGAGTTGAAAGTTAATCAATACAACAAGCCTTCATTTATAGCAGCCGACCCTATTTGCATTCCACACCTATTTACTAAAAGGCAAGACATAGAAATTGCAGGTTTCTTTGCAGCAATTTTTGCCTGGGGTAATAGAACCACCATTATTAATAAATCCAAAGAGTTAATGCAGTTGATGCAAATGCATCCGCATGAATTTTGCTTAACCGCTTCTACAAAAGAATTAAAAACTTTAGAAGGTTTTAAACATCGAACTTTTAATACTACCGACCTTTTATACTGTATTGAATTTCTAAAATACCATTATCAATCCAACACATCGCTAGAAGATGCATTTTTAAAGAAAAAGAAATCTCCCAATTCTATTTATGATGCATTGATTCAATTTCATGAAAATTTTTTTTCAATAGAAGATGCTCCAAATAGAACTAGAAAACATATTTCTACCCCTGCAAAAGGCTCTACCTGTAAGCGTTTAAACATGTATTTAAGATGGATGGTGCGTAAAGACAATCATGGCGTTGATTTCGGAATATGGAATAAAATAAAACCTGCTCAACTAATCTGCCCCATTGATGTTCATGTTGCAAGAGTAGCAAAACGATTTAATTTGTTAGATAGAAAACAGGTGGACTGGCAAGCTGCTGAAGAGCTTACTAGTTACCTCAAAAAATTAGACCCAAATGATCCTGCAAAATATGATTTTGCTTTATTTGGATTGGGTGTAATTGAAAAATATTAATTTACTTTAATTCAAATGTTCCGTCAAGTGTTTGCTTAGAATTTCCCCCAACAAAAACACCAAACTTTCCAGCTTCTAATTTTGTATTGCCATTTTCATCAGAAAAAGATAAGTCTTTACCGCTAAGTGTAAATTGAACTGTTTTACTTTCACCAACTTTTAAATTAATTTTTTGAAAGCCTTTTAATTCTTTTACTGGACGAATTATTGAGCCAACAAAATCCCTAATATATAGTTGTACTACTTCATCACCATCATAATCGCCAACATTTTTTACAGTAATATTTACTTTCAAAGTGCCATCTTTTTTCATCTCATCAGCACTCAATTGCAAATTTGAATAATCAAATTTTGTATAGCTTAACCCATATCCAAAAGGATACAATGGTTCGTTGGGAATATCGCGATAGCGCGACTTCCAAGCACCATCACCAGTTTCAGGAGCAGGTCGATTGGTATTGAAATGATTATAGTAAACTGGAATTTGTCCAACAGCATAAGGAAAACTCATTACCGTTTTTCCGGAAGGATTGTATACTCCAGTTAACACATCAGCAATTGCATTTCCACCTTCAGTACCTAGTATCCAGCACTGAACAATCGCTGTGCTTAAATCCTGTATTTGAGTTAGCACTAATGGTCTACCACTATTTACCAAAACTACAATTGGCTTTCCTGTTTTTTGTAATGCTTTTAATAACTGTATTTGTGCATCTGGAATATTGATATTAGACAAAGATCTTTCTTCACCTGCTAATTTTCCACTGATACCAACAGTTACCACAACAACATCTGCAGCATTAGCAGAAGCCACTGATTGATTGATCAATTGATCATTGGTAGTATAGTCTAAATTGTACCCTGCAGTATAATCAACAGCTGATGCTCCTAATTTTGCTGTTAACCCTTCATAAACACTTACAGCATCATTGGCAATTCCGTTTGCAACCCAAAAATCAAAAAGATCTTCTTTACTTTTTGCAAAACTACCGACCAATGCAATTTTTTTAACGTTCGATTTGAATGGTAGCACTTGATGATTATTCCTTAACAAAACGATTGATCCTCTTGCAGCTTTGAGCGCTTCGGCCCTATTTTCTGGTGAAAACAATGTTGCATTCTCTCTTGCTTCATCAGAAAATTTAAAAGGATCATCAAACAAGCCTAATTTGAATTTTAAATAAAGTGCTTTACTAACAGCATCATCTACTTGCTTCATGTTAACTTTTCCATCTTTTACCAATGCGGGTAAATTTTCTACAACAACTTTCCACTCCATATCCATCATACTACCAGCATTTAACGCTTTCATTGCTGCATCTTTATTATCAAAGGCATATCCATGATTTATCAATTCTCCAAAAGATCCCCAATCGCTAACAATCAATCCTTTAAAGCCCCACTTCATTTTTAATACATCTTCAATCAAATAACGATTAGCACTTGCAGGTACACCATCCACAACATTAAATGAATTCATAATTGTAGCGGCACCAGCATCTACTGCTGCTTTATAAGTAGGGAGGTATTTATTCCACAAAGCAACTCTAGAAACATCAACATGATTGTACTCTCTTCCTGCTTCTACTGCTCCATAAGCAGCGTAATGTTTTATACAAGCCAAAATATGAAGTACGTCATCTAAATTTCCTTGTAATCCTTTAACTCTTGCAGCAGCAACCAAAGTACCATAATAAGTGTCTTCTCCTGCACCTTCCATTACTCGTCCCCAACGTGGATCGGTGCTAATGTCTACCATTGGCGCAAATGTCCAATGCAATCCAGCAGCTGCAGATTCTTTAGCAGCAATGGATGAATTAATTTCTATCTGCTTTAAATCCCAACTACAAGCTTCTGCCAAAGGAATGGGGAATATAGTTTTGTATCCATGAATTACATCAAACGCAAATAATAAAGGAATTCCCAATCTGCTTTCTTTCACAGCAACTTCTTGTATGTTCCTCGTTTCTTTAGCGCCTGTTACGTTTAAGAATGAACCTACTTTGCTATCACGTACCATTTGCACTTTCCCTTTTTGTCCCACATCATTCAATGCTGGGCCTGTAAATACACCGCCATTTAACTGATTTAATTGTCCAGCTTTTTCTTGAATAGTCATTCTACTCAATAAATCTGCAATCCTAGCATTAATAGATATCTTTGGGTTTTTATAACTAGGGATTGATTTTGAGCTATTCTGAGCGACCAACATTCCTGTTGCAAAAAAAACAAGGATTAAGAAACAGCATTTTTTCATATGGCAATTTTAGGCTTATAAATATATAAAATATTTGTTGATGATTCAATACAATTTAGACATTGCTACAGTTGATCAACTAGATAGGAACGACTTGATTAATACAATCAATTACCTTATAATAAATGATTTTGAAAAACTAATCTATGCACTTTACAGAATTGATGTAAGTGAAGCAAAAATTAAAAACTTATTAATTAATAAATCAGATACAAGTGCTGCTGAACTTATAGCAGATGCAATTATAGAAAGACAACTAGAAAAAAAGGAAAGCAAAGAAAAATACAAACAACCCAAACCAAACAATATTGAAGATGCTTGGTAATTATTCCAGCAATTGATCAATTCGTTTAAATTGGTATCCTTTCTTTTTTAATAGTCGAATCATATCTCCCAATTGATTATATAATTTATCTTTTCTTCTAGGGTCTGTTCCAATATGAATTAATAAAATTGATCCTTTAAAATTTTTTGTATCATCTGATAATAAGTTTATTTTATTCATTAAGAACTCACTTGATTTATATGCATTACCCATTTCGGGCCAAGTATAGTCGGCATTGGTAAAAGTGCCAGGTGTGAAACTAAATAATTGCATCCCTCGCCAATTGGTCCAAGTAGCAACACTATCATTCCACCATTCGTAAGGAGGAATGAAATATTTTACTTGTTTAGTATTAATACCAAGTTGCTCCATTGCATCCATATTTTTATTAAGGTCGTCAGCAAATTGTTGATAGCTAACCAATAAACTATCGCGCTTTGTCCAATCATTGTACAATAAATGCGCATCACTATGTGGACCCATATAATGATTAGATTGAATTAATTTTTTTACACCTGTTTTAAAATTTGGATTTCTATAAAATCTTCCTGTAAAGAAAAAACTACCTTTTATATTTTCTTTTTGAAGTGTTTTTTCTATTGTAGTTAATCCATCGCCAAATTCATCCCCCGTAAAAACCAATGCAACGGATAGATCTATTACCGATGCTTTTACAATTGCCCCTTTTTGTATTATATGTTGAGCAGCAATTGTAGTATTTTTTATTGGAATTTTACCTGCAGATACTTCTTGTGCAGCAAGTAAATATATCAAGCTTGCAGTACCATCCATTGTTGGTTCATTGGTACTATAATCGCCATAATCATCGTGATACACAGCCAAATCACTTTGAAACGGTGCATACTCATCTGCATCTTTTAACTGAATACCGATTAGGTTTTTATAAATGCTAGTATAAACTGGACCATCCACCAAACCTCCGTTTATTGGATAGTTTTTTAAATGGGTAAATGCAGAATGAGGATCAACTGGCGTATCTCCATTACCAGGCAATCCATACACCATGCTGGTTCCCCAAGGGTTACAGCCAAACAACCAATCGATATTAGCTTGCTCTAATTGATCATACTGTTTACTTCCAGTTAAAGAACTATACCATTTACACTGCATAGCAAAAGCCACCGTTAAATTATTACTGCACCAAATAAATGGCACTCCTCTATAAAATGCATTTTGCTTTGCTTTATTCCAAACTGCATCAATTCCATTTTTATAAAAATTAATGATAGTGTCCTTTTTTGAGCCTTTTAATTGTTTAGCTAATTCGTAATGACCTATATTAATAAAAGGATACCATTGATAATGAGCAGCCGTATCTTTTCCTAACCAAGGAGTAATAGGTTCTTGTTTTGCAAAAGCAAATGAGTGTTCCTTATTTTTTAATTGAGCATTCATTAACTCCATATCATCAACCCAATTGTCTTCTGCATATATATATGGTGAAGCCACAGAAACGGTTTGCGCTACTCCTAATTTTTTATACGCATATTGAAAAGCGCTTGCTGATTTTTGAGCATATAATTTTGCATCATCCTTAAAAATTGTTGAGGCCAAAGCAAATGCACTACTAAACTTTGCTGCAGTAGAACTAGTGCCAGTTGTATTGTTCATGAATTTTCCGCGTTGCTGAATTTCTCCATTTAAAAAATAAACTGGTCGCTCAAATCCTTTCCCATAATAATTATCTTCTTTAGGAATTCGCATGCCTCTATGATCTCTATCATCTCCTAGTTGATTAAATAACCAATCTTTATTCGGATGCATTTTAATCAACCAATCTAATCCCCATTTGGCTTCATCTAAAACATCGGCTCTATTATTTTTACCATATAGACCATTCCATAAATGTTGATCTTTAAATACAGTAGGAAAGTCGCGATAGGCCATCAATAAATGATAGGTTGCATTTGCAGAAGTAGCACTGTATTGCAAATAATCACTTGCGTCATGCCAGCCGCCAGTTGCATCTATGTGAGTGCTATCTTTTAATCCAACCGAATTGCCATACATGGTATATCCATCATACGTGTGGCAACTATCCTTTAAAAAAGGATTGAAGCCACTTCTTTGTTGGCGCATATATTGTAAACAAAAATCTGCTGTGCCATCATATACAGTTTGGTTAATCTCAAAAATGGGAGAAATTATTTTTTCGGCTTGAATAAAATATTTACCAGGTTTTGAAAATGCTGAAAAGTCTAGTCTACAAGTAGAACTAAATGGACCGTATTTCCCAAAGTCCTTACTTGAATACCCTGTAAAAACTACTTTTTTTGTAAATGCATTAATTAGTAAAAATTGCTTGAGGGTTTTTAAATCTTTACTGCACCATACTGCCACTTTATTGCCTTTTGGCAAATACCCTAATTGATTGATTCTTATCCAAGTACTGTCGCTTGCAAATAATAAATTTACGAATAATAGACAGCATAAAAAATTGCCTAGCATTTTGAGCATTGCATAAATATTATCCAATAAATATACAACTGATAATGCAGTCAATTAACCTATTTTCGTGCAATAAATAACTATACGATGAAGCTTGTTTCTTACCTAACCGAGGGGCGCGATCAACTTGCCTTTTTAGTAAATGGTTTACTGTTCGATTGCGATTTGATGCACCCAGAATTACCCAATAGCATGAATATGTTTTTGCAGTATTGGGATGATCTTTTTCCAATTGCCCAACAAACTGAAGCGGCAATCAAAAGTGGCAGAATTAGCAACGATAATGGAATTGCTCTAGAAGATATTAACTTACTTGCCCCTGTTCCATTTCCAACTTCATGTAGAGATGGATATGCTTTCAGGCAACATGTTGCTGCAGCTCGTAGAAACAGAAAAGCAGAGATGATTCCGGAATTTGATCAGTTTCCAATATTTTATTTTACTAACCACCATAGTATTCAAGGTGCAGGTGATATTAAATGTATGCCCGATCATTTTGAAAAATTAGATTTTGAATTAGAAGCAGCAATTGTTATTTGCAAACCAGGAAGAAATATTCAGGCTAGTGAAGCTGATAATTATATTGGGGGATTAATGATCATGAATGATATGAGTGCCCGCAAATTACAGATGGAAGAAATGTTATTGAACCTAGGGCCAGCAAAAGGAAAAGATTTTTCTACTGTAATTGGTCCATGCTTGGTTACATTAGATGAATTAGAACAATTTGAAGTTCCATGCAAAGATGGACATACTGGTAAAGCTTGGAATCTTAGTATGAAATGTTGGGTTAATGGAGTTCAAGTGAGTGAAGGAAATGTGGCACAAATGGATTGGACATTTGCAGAAATTATTGAGCGATGTGCTTATGGTGTTGATATTCATCCCGGCGATGTAATAGGTAGTGGTACTGTAGGCACTGGTTGCTTTTTAGAATTAAATGGAACAGGAAAATTAAATGACCCTAACTATCTTGAACAATGGCTTCAAGCTGGTGATGTTGTTGAAATGGAAATTGAAGGCATTGGCAAACTAACTAATACTATAGTAAAAGACGATACTGAATTTTCAATTTTAAAGTTGAAAAAATAATATCGTTGAAAAAATAATATCGTTAAAAAAGAAATATCTAAAGTAATAATACCTAACTATTAAAATAAGTATTTAATAGTTTTACCGCAGAGGCGCAGTTTAGGTTAATGTAATTATTACAGAACAAGATGATTTCTCTAAAAACCTTAAGAAAAGGTAGTTGCGAGTGGAGAGTTGCGGGTTTCAGGTTTTGTTGCAATATCATTTTGGAATTAATCATTCTAAATGGATTCTTATGGCCAGCATAAATTCTTTCGAAGATTTAGTAATTTGGCAAAATGCTCAAGAATTAGGTGTACAGGTTTTTGATCTCTCTTTGAAGAACTTGCTTATTTCAAAAGATTACTCATTTAAAGACCAACTTAAACGAGCAGTACTATCAATATCAAATAATATTGCTGAAGGGTTTGAATACAATAACAATAATGATTTTATTAGGTATTTACGAATCGCTAAGGGCTCTTGTGGAGAAGTTAGAAACTGTTTAATCTTTGCATTAAAAATAAATTATGCGTCTAAAGAAAGTTTAGAACCATTAATAAGTCAGGCAAAAAATTTAGGTAGTCAAATCGGAAAACTACTCATATATTTAAAAAAAGTAAAAGCAACCCGTAACCCTCAACCCCTAACTCGTGACCCGTAACCTCTAGCTTCTATGAAAATAAACTTATCATCTCTAAACATAATCGAACGCCAAGCTTGGCTTCAACATGCCATCGCTCCAAGGCCCGTATGTTTTGCCAGCACAATTGATAAAGCAGGGAATATTAATTTAAG
>JBKJQV010000250.1:0-4352 GCA_046593815.1 Sediminibacterium sp.
CTCTGTAGCCACACTTCTATCTTTTATTATTAATGAAACATCTCTATGCCCAATAACGTGTTGTACTGGTATCCCCAACTCTTTCATAAGTTTTTTAATCAAAGTTTTTAAAGCTGACCTTTGAGCTGGACTTTGAGTTTGACCTTTTTTAAGAGCCAGACAAATCCCCAATGAAACAGAATTCAATCCTAAAGCGTGTGAACCTTTTTCGTAACCATCTGCATATTTCTTTCTACCTTCGTAGGTAAGCCCCTTACCATTTAGGAAAAAATGATATCCTATATGTCTCTTACTTCTTTCAGATTCCCAACCATTTTGTTTATGCCAGTAATCTACTTGTTCAATAGTTGTTGTATCTCTATCTGAATCAGTGCAATGGATTACCAAGTAACCATTTTTTAATTTACCCCATGTTAACATATTGTTAATCTCCTTTTATCTATTTTTAGTATTTTTCTCTAAAGGTATTGTTATATAGTCTGTTCTTTTTACATAATTTTCTGTTATATATCTAAAATCTCTATCTTGTCTGTCCTCTATATTTTTCAATCTTGAATCCAAAGTTACATTTTGTATCTCTATTCCATGTCTTAGGTTCACAATAGATTCTTCAAGTTGTGTTTTCATACTTTGTATTGACCATGTTGTAGTTCCTACAAAAATCAATAGTGTTACTATTGTTTTTATAAGACTTGAGCCTAAAATTTTCGTTACCAATTGTTCATCTGGGTTAGATGCGTTATTGGTATTATTATTATTATTAGTATTCATTTTATAATTACCCTTTTAACGGATTTTATTGTTCATAAAATATTAAGATTTTATTATAAAATCCGTTCATTCTTTCAAAAATAGTTTAATATTTAAGAGACATTGATTCTCCACTTGTTCCAGTTAAAGTCGTTGTACCATCTGCATCTGAAGTTATATTTGAAATATATGGAATCATTCTCCAATTTCCACCGTCCCAAAATAGTAATCTATATCTACTTAGAGCAGCATCATATACAGCAGTTAAAGCAGTTAAGTTTCCAGCAGCAGCAATAACAGCATTGTCTGGAAATATTGTTTTATCTGCTACTGTTTGAGTTCCAGCAAAAACGTAATGATAATTATTTGATTGAGCAACTACATTCAGCTTATTATTTGCTTGACTTGTTTGGATAGCACCATTTGCATAACTAGTAATTATGTTTAACTGTCCCAAAACAGAATTTATTAAAACACCATCGTAATTAATTATGGTATTTGCTGTACCAGAATAATTTCCAGAACCATCTTTATATCTAACTTCGATATCTGCATTATATGTTTGCAAAGCTCTTCCATTAGCTGTATTATCTACTGTTATTCCTTTAGCAGTATTTTTAATTTTTATACCAGAATTACAACTATTTAAAACTATCCCAGTTATTCCAACTATATTTGGGTCAGTTTGGTCAACATATAGAGCAACACCAGTTGTAACAGTGTCAAATCCTACATAATAACCAATACCTTGTGTTTTAACATTTGCTCTAAAACCTTTATTCAAAAGCCAATCGTCATTAACATCTCCAGAGGCGTTAGCTGTATAACCAGTTTTAGCAGTAGTTACAGAATAACCATTAGCAGTGTTTGTGACTATTAAGCCATAATCAGTACTATTACAACCGTTTATTACAATAGCTCTTCCACCAGCATTATTATTTATTACAATTCCCTTTGCAGAATCATTTATTTCGATGCCAGTTTCAAATGATTGATTTACATTATCATCTACTTTTAATTTAATACCTTTTGAACCATTTAAAAATTCTGTTTTTAATAAAATACCGTTTGGTATTGTACCAGAACTGTAAGTTGATATTATTTTTAAGCCATTTCCATCACCAGTTTGTTTTATTGAAACTACATCACCACTTGTAGTAGATGTGCCAGTAGCAGACAAGGCATTTAATCCAGTTATAACAATACTTTTTGCTAAACCCGACATATTGATACCTTTGTCCGTTGAGTCAACTCCAGTGATATTTATACCAGTTCCAGTTGCAATAGTTGTGATATCCATTGCTGTTTTTGTTCCAGTTGTTTTGATACCATAATCATTTGAACCAGAACCTTGTATGACAAAACCAGTTCCAGCACTTGTTATAATAGATTTAAAACCAATATTGTTATTAACGGTATTTAAAAACCCTATTGTAGAGGCATTAGAACCGTTATTAATATGAACACCAATACCACTTGTAAAGGCATTATCTATCAATCCTTCAAAAGCTATAAATTTTCCGTCTCTATGTTGTAAAACACTTCCAGTAATTTGATTTGATTCGTGAGCTGAATTGTTTGATTCCGTGTAAAAATTTTGTAAAGAATTTGATAAAACATTTCCCAATGTTATATAATTTCGGATATCTGATATAGCTGTTAAAACACCACCAGAAATAGTTGCAGTCCATAAAGGTTGTTCGCCAAAACTTATTGAACCAGTTGCGTTATCAAAGTAATTTATTGTTATTGCATCATAAGCAAGAGTTGAGGTAACTTGATAATCTTCTACTTGATTTTCTACATCAATTAAAGTCCAACCAGATACTAAATTTGTATTAACAGAACCATAAGATGTATAAATTGTATAAGTACCATTTGAATTTGGTAAAGTTATTTCTGTATCTGCTAATAGTTCATAAAATTTTCCAGAGCCATTACAAATAGCACCAGAAGAAACAGTCATTATTCTATTGACACCAGATGTTATATTTGCACCAAGACCAGAAACAACACCAGTAGAAGCACCTATTATTCCATCTATTACAAGGCTGAGATTCTGCTCTATTGTATCTTGTATCTCATTTGGTTGATTCGCTTGTATTTCTGTATATTCAGATATCGTTCTCTTTCTCATAATATTCTTCCCTAAATTTAATTCGTTTCATATATAAATTTAGGAAAAAATTATTGAGCCATAGGATATTATTACAATCTTGCTTCTGTATGATATGCAAATTCATCTACACGAATATTTGGGAATGGAGCATAGAAATTTATTGTATTGTAATGATGGTATCTACAAAATTAGGGGGATGTTATATTTTGTAATTGTAATTCTGTTAGAGCTATTGTTTTAAATTGAGCATAGGCTCTCACTGAACCTCTCATGTATTGAGTATCATAATGTCTGCTATCTCCATTACCTAGATACATTACCGAACCAGTATCTTGTAAGCCACCAGCAGTTTTATAAGCAGCTATTGTAGAGAAATAAGAATAAGCATCATATTCTTCTACAATCCAATTTAAAGTAACTCCATTCAATATTATTTTTATTGTTTCAGTTTGCAGATCTACTGATACGGCTACTTTATTATTTGAATTATTACTGATAATAGCATTTGTAGTAACAATATTAAATACATAGCGTGAATAAATACCACCATTGAGTAAAAGTTGTAGGTAAAATTGACCACTAATTATAAATAATGCCCACTCTTGAGCTGGATATTGAACTGCACCACATATTCTACTAAAAGAACTAGCAGTAATGACATCAAAATTAGCTATTGCTTGAAATTTAGCATTTACACCAAAGCTTCTATATGAAGCATTAGAAGCCATTTGAACTCTTGCATTTACATAATTAAAATTTAGTGAGGTATTTACATTTTGCGTAGCTTCATAGATATTACCAGTAATATTATTTCCTTCTTGACTTGTGATAGTTCCATTACTTGCGGTATTCCCATTTTGTGCTGAAATAGTTAAATTGGTAAAGGATTGGTTATCAAACCATAGATTAGGAGTTATACCAGAAGGAAAGTTTAATAAATTCACAGCTAATGTACTTACTGTAAAATTAGCTGTAGGTAATGATTCTACACCATTTCTAGTCGCTGTAAGGTGGTATGTGTATTCAGTATTTGGTGTCAAACTATCTACATATATTCCACCAGATGTATTTTCTGCATAATCAGAGTATTTTGTAAAAGTAGTACCACCATCACTAGATAGGTATAAATTAAATCTTTGAACTGGCAAAGAACTTACACATGATATACTTAATGCTGATGTCGAAACATAATCTACTGTCACACTGGTAGGTGCTGTTAATTGTGCTTCTGCTTCAAATCCCATCTGAGCAAACATAGTTTTAGTTTCTGCTACTGTTAAAACATTACTACCATTTAGTATACAGTGTCTATATAAATCTATTCTTGTTCCACTAGTATAATAATTAAAACCTATACTCACTGGTAAATTTAAAGCATCTATGCCATCATCTGCTTTAAATTCTGCAATAGTACCATATCTCGTGCCATTACTAGCATATTGAATTACTGGTAATTCAAATTGATTAATTACGAATTTAACAG
>JBKJQV010000315.1:0-21923 GCA_046593815.1 Sediminibacterium sp.
TTCTGTACTTCTGCTAAGTGTTCGCATTTGTACTGGAATCTTGTTTTTTGAAGCAACATCTTCAACAAGCGTTAGCAGTTTATTGTGTATTGCAGGTGCAAAAGCAAGAGAAGGACCTTTACCACATTGAATATCTCCTTCAATGATTTTGCTAATCATTGGAGTATTAGTATCGTGTGTAACATCTGTAATGATAGCAATATTTGGTTTAATTCTTCTAGCTATCATTTCTGCTCCTCTTAAACCTATTTCTTCTTGAACAGCATTTACCACGTATAATCCATAAGGCAATTTTTTCTTGTTTTCCTTCAGTAATCTCGCAACCTCAGCAATCATAAAGCCACCTACTCTGTTATCAAAAGCTCTACCTATTAAAAAATCATAAGCCAATTCTTCATAACCTTCTTCATATGTTACAACAGAACCAATATGAATACCTAATGATTCAACCTCTTTTTTATTTCTTGCCCCACAATCCAGGCAAAGGTTCTCTATTTTTGGAATTGGCTCTTTTTGTTCAGGATTACTTAATCGGGTATGTATTGCAGGCCATCCAAAAACAGCTTTAACTGGTCCTTTTTTTCCATGTATCCATACCCTTTTTGCTGGGGCAATCTGGTGATCAACTCCTCCATTTCTTTTTAAATAGATAAATCCTTGGTCGTTTATATAGTTTACAAACCAACTAATTTCGTCGGCATGTGCTTCAATTACTACTTTAAAAGGAGCATCCGGATTAATTACACCAACTGCACTGCCATAGGGATCTGTAAATATAGTGTCTACAAAAGGAGTAATATATTCCATCCATATTTTTTGTCCACCACTTTCAAAGCCAACAGGGGATGGGGTATTGATGTAATTTTTTAAAAACTCCATTGAAGTTTTGGTAGTTACTGGTTTCGATTGTGCTGATTTTGTTTTTGCCATATTTTATTATTTTGTAAAAAGCATACTGGTAATTCCAAAAACTGCTTTTACCAGCATAAGTCCGTCTATGATTGCAAGATAATAGAGAATTGATTTACGTTGGTACATTGAGTAACTAACAATTATTAACAATATAAATGGAATACTGTTGAATAGTATTCTTGCAGGGGGAAAATGTTTGGCTAACGACAATGAAAGAAAAATGCTCCAACTACCTACTGCCATTGGCAAAACCACGCTGAATAAGGTTTTACGAAGTCCAAGTCGGACTATAAAGGTTTTTAATTGTACATTATGATCAGTTGCATAATCTTTTAAATCGAACAGTATACAAAGTACAGAAATGTATAGCCAGTTTTTTACAACCAAAAATAAAGTAGTTGGTTGAAAAACGTAGTTACTTTGATGGGTTAACTCATAAAAGAAAATGGGTATAATTGAAACAGTACCAGCCCAAATTAATCCAATTAAAAACGGTTTAAATAATCCGAATTTCCTTAATGAATAAAAACCTTTTCCAGTAAAAGAATTTCCGTAATACAACACTGCAAGAAATGGAAAAACTAATAATAACAACCAAGTTTTTAAATCGATTAAAGTGAAGTCAATTATTTTTTGATACAATAATAATCCAATTGCTAGTAAAAATATAGCGAGTAGAAAAGTTTGAGTAAATGGAAGTATTTTCCTTTTTTCAAAATACCAAATGGAACGCTCATTAGCATTCATGCTTGGTTCATTATTTTCATTTACATAAGCATAGGTATAATATATTATAGTAATACAAAAAATAATGACATAAAAAAGTGGATGTAATATTGGAATTTGTTGCTGGAAAGATGTTTCAATACAAAGTGCAACTGCACAAATGCCATAAAAAATATTACTAAATAAAATAAATCTTATAAGTCCCTTTAAAAACATTTAACGAATTAAAATAATATCAGGCGAACTAATGGTATCGCTTCTATTTTGAGCTTTATCTTTAAGCCAGAATTTAAAATAAGAAGTATCATTTTTGTTACTACATCCAATGATTGATGCAATTCCTGGAACATTACCATTGTAAACAAAGCTAATTTCCATTTTGCCTTTTAAATTAGAAGTTGGTGCGAAATTGGGAACTTTGTTTTTGCTAGTGAATTGAACACCAGGTGTTGTAGGACAAGTGCGAGATATTTTCTGAACCCATAATGTATCTTGTACATCACCTTCTTTATCGGTAAAGTCAATTGTAAATGTTAATATATTTCCTTGGGCTAAAACAGTTGAACTAGCACTGCCAAAGGTAATTTGAGGTTTACTTGTATAAGTATCCTTTTTACAACTACAAAAAAAACTGCCAAATGTCAGTAGTATCAATATTTTTGCTCTCATTATTTTTTATTCTCTTTATCAAATTTAGTCAAAACAATACAATACACCGCTGTGGATATAATTGATATTAACAATATTTTTTCAGTTACATCTGTACATTTTAATCAATATTGTGCCCAATTGTATGATTATCAGTATAAAAATAACCTAGTTTATCGGAATTGGGTGAATTTGATTCATACCAATCAAGACTTTGAAAAGATTCCACTTACTATCCCTTCGTTGCCTATTGCGTTTTTTAAAGATATGAAGGTAATTTCAGGAGAATTTAAGCCGGAAAAGGTTTTTGAAAGTAGCGGTACAACTGGATTTCAAACAAGTAAGCATTTGGTTAAAAATGTAGGATTATATAAACGTTCTTTTGAAGCAGCTTTTGAACTTTTTTATGGTGATATTAACGAATGGTGTGTTTTAGCTTTATTGCCTGCTTATTTAGAGAGAGAAAATTCTTCTTTGGTATACATGGCCGAAAAATTGATTATTAAAACTGGACATCCTAAAAGCGGATTTTACTTATACAATTTTGAGGAGCTAAATACTACAATTAAACAATTAGAAGCCCAAGGTCAGAAAACACTTCTATTAGGAGTAACTTTTGCTTTAATGGATTTTTCTGATAAATTTCCACAACAATTATTAAATACCATAGTTATGGAAACGGGTGGAATGAAGGGAAGAGGGAAAGAGCTAACTAAAAAAGTGCTACATGGTATTTTAAAAGATCGTTTTGGGGTTGATAAAATACATGCAGAATACGGTATGACCGAATTATTGAGTCAGGCATATTCTAGTGGAGATGGTAAATATATTTGTCCTCCTTGGATGAAAGTAATGGTTAGAAGTGAGGATGATCCTTTATTAATATCATTCACAGGTACTGGCATTTTACAAATTATTGATATGGCAAATAAGGATAGTTGTTCATTTATTGCTACAGATGATATAGGTATTGTATATGAAGACGGTAGTTTTGAAGTAATGGGACGATTAGATAATGCCGATTTAAGGGGGTGCAGTTTATTGGTGGTTTAATATTTTAATTTTAATTTTAATTTTCTATCTTTAGCATAATTGTTAAATATCAAAAGTTAAGTTACTTATAATGCGAATTTTAATTGCTGATGATCATAGTTTGATTAGAGAAGGGCTAAAGAAAATTTTATTAGAATCTTTACCATTAGCTGAAATAAAAGATGTTTCAGACTCTGCTGATTTATTAAAGCTAGCTTTAAATGAAAAATGGGATATCATTATTTCTGATATTAGTATGCCAGGGTATTCTGGTATTGAAATTCTAAAACAAATTAAAATTCACACTCCATTAGTTCCAGTATTAATGCTTAGTATGCATTCACCAGAACAATATGCTGTGAGGGCAATAAAGGCAGGCGCTTCTGGATATTTAACCAAAGAAAGCGCACCATATGAATTGGTAACAGCAGTGCAACAAATCTTATCTGGTAAGAAATATATTACCAGTAAGGTTGCAGAAGTACTTGCAGGTTCATTAGAATCGTACAGTAATAAACTTCCACACGAACAGCTTTCAGATAGAGAATTTGAAGTTTTAAGAATGATTGTACAAGGGAAAACCATTACTGAAATTGGTGAAGCATTGTCTTTAAGTGGAAACACTATAAGTACCTATCGTTTAAGAATTATTGACAAAATGAATATTCGTACAAATGCTGGTTTAGTTAAGTATTTTATGGAAAACAAGCTTTTGTAGTTAAATCACTACAAAACTATTGTGAAATCACCGTTTATTTCTCCAAATTTGAATTCTATATTTACTTTAAGTTAATGAACAATTAACCGTTAAGTTAAAATCTAATATCCAATGTTCAATTTAGTAGTGAAAACTGCCAAAGCTTTGTAGAAAATTCTACAAAGCTTTTTTTAAATCTTAAATCTTTCAAAATGTGTTTAAGCAATGTAGATATATTAATTGTTGATGACTCTAGCGAAGTTTTAGAAAGACTAACAGATTTAATAACTAGTTCCAATTTAAATAAAAAAGTAAAATGCCTTAATTCTGCATTAGAAGCTTTGATACAATTTAAAGACAGTTTTCCTTCAATCATTATTTTGGATATTAATTTACCTGGATTAACAGGTATTCAAATGATGAGTAAAGTGAGGCATATGAATATTGCACAGCCAATATTCATTGTATTGACTAATACTACTATTACAAGTTATAAAAGGGAGTGTTTGAGTATTGGAGCTGATTATTACTTAGATAAATCGAGTGATTTCTTACAAATTCCAATTATTATTAAGGAGATTGAAGCAGCTCAAATGTTGGCAGTTACAATCAATTAATTATTGCCTAAATCTATTGTTCTAGATTTCCATCCAATTAATATTACTCCACACATTACTAGAAATGTTCCTGCAATTTGCAATGGTGTTATTTTTTCACCAAGAAAAATATATGCTTGAATAATTGTTGAAACCGGACCAATACTTGTTATAATAGAAACATTGTTACTGCCTATTTTTTTCATACCATTACTCATTAAAAATGATGGAACAACAGTAGCAATAATCGCGAGTGCAATTGCATACCAAGTTAGATGGGGGGTAAGTTGCAAATCTGTTATATGGTGAGTTATTAAATAATGTATAAAAATCCCAACTGTTGCCGCTAACATTACATAGGCTGTATACCTTGTTGCGCCTGTTTTGTGTACCAATTTTCCAGTGCCAACTAAATAAATAGAATAGGTAATAGCACAAAGAAAAATCATTAATGAACCAAAAATAAATCCAGGGGTTTGCTCAAGAGTTTTTAATTCTGAAAAATAGGCTAATCCTATACCAGAATATGTTAGTGTTAAAGCAATGATTTGTATTTTACTCAGTGCAGCTTTAAATAAAAAAGTATTGATTAAAACTGCAAAAGTAGGATAGAGGAAAAGAATCAATCGCTCTAGTCCTGCAGTTACATACTGTAAACCTATAAAATCAAAAAGGCTACTTAGGTAGTACCCGAAAATTCCCATTACAATAATCCAACACCAATAAGATTTTGAAAGTGATTTTGTATTTTCATTTGTTCCCGAAAACCAAGCTGCCACCAGATAGAAAGGCAAAGCAAAAAGCATTCTTAAAGATAGTAAAGTAACAGCATCAACTCCTGTTTCTTTAAAAGCCAACTTTACAAAAATGGCTTTTGTTGAAAACAAAATTGCACCTGCTAAACTTATCAGAAAGCCATTGTATAATTGCTGTTGATGTTTTCTTATTGGAATCATGATTTAAACACTCACATTAAAATCTCTAAGTGCATCATTTAAGCTTGTTTTTAAATCTGTACTAGGTTTTCTTTGTCCAATTATTAACGCACAACTTACTTGATAAGCACCAGCATTAAATTGTTTGGTGTAGCTGCCTGGTATTACAACACTTCTAGCTGGTACTCTTCCTTTCATTTCAATAGGTGCAGTTCCACTTACATCAATTATTTTGGTTGACTGAGTTAAAACAACATTAGCACCAAGCACTGCTTCTTTTTCAACAACTACTCCTTCTACAACTATACATCTGCTTCCTATAAAGCAACCATCTTCAATAATAACAGGAGTAGCCTGTAATGGCTCTAAAACTCCGCCAATACCAACTCCACCACTCAAATGCACATTTTTCCCAATCTGAGCACAACTTCCTACTGTAGCCCATGTGTCTACCATTGAACCTTCATCTACATATGCGCCAATATTTACATAACTTGGCATTAAAACCACATTTTTTGCAATATATGCTCCATACCTAGCTGTTGCAGGAGGCACAGCCCTTACACCTAATGCTTTATAATTGGTTTTAAGCAACATTTTGTCGTAGAATTCGAATGGTGGGCTATTCCAGGTTTGCATTTGTTGAATACCGAAATACATTAATATAGCCTGCTTTATCCATTCATTTACAACCCAACCATTGTCAGTTGGTGATGCTACTCTTTCTTTTCCCTTATCAATTAATTCAATTACTTCTTTTACAGCATTTATATACGACTCTTCCTTTAGTAAAGTTCTATCGGCCCAAGCTGCTGCAATTAATTGTTGTATCATGAGTATTTTTTTGCAAACATACAGTTTCAAGCTTAAATAGTAAATTCGCAAAATGCGAGGCATATTGGTAATTCAAACCGCTTTTATAGGAGATGTAGTTTTAGCAACTGCATTATTAGAGTCAATTCACCAATCATATCCTAATTCAAAATTAGACATTGCTGTAAGAAAAGGCAATGAAACGCTTTTCAATAATCATCCTTATATTAATCAAGTATTAATTTGGGATAAAAAAAATAATAAATATCAACATCTTTTTCAATTACTTTTTCTAATCAGGAAAAATAAATATGCTATTGTTGTTAATTTACAACGGTATGCTGCCACAGGATTTTTGACGGCTTTTTCTGGGGCTGACAAAACAATCGGATTTAATAAAAACCCTTTTCATTTATTTTTTACAGAATCTATTCCTCATCAAATGAATATAGATGGACAGGGAGGTCATGAAATTGATCGAAACCATCAATTAATTAAATCATTTTGCAATAACCCAGTAGCAAAGCCAGCTTTATATCCTAGTAATTCCGATGTTGATTTTGTAGCACAATGGCAGGAACAAAAATATATTTGTATAGCTCCTTCATCTGTTTGGTATACTAAGCAGTTTCCTGCTGATAAATGGATTGAAATGATAAAGCTTATTCCTAGTTCATTTAATATCTTTCTTATAGGTGCTCCTAGTGATATTGATCTTTGTGATCGAATTATTGCAGAATCCAATAATCTGCAATGCTTTAATTTAGCGGGAAAATGTAATTTTTTACAATCTGCTACCTTAATGAAAAATGCAACAATGAATTATGTAAACGATTCGGCGCCATTGCATTTTTGTTCTTCCGTTAATGCCCCTGTTACTGTTATTTATTGTTCTACAATACCTGCATTTGGATATGGCCCCCTTTCTGATAATAGCACTATTATTGAAACTCCATTAGAGCTGATGTGTAGGCCGTGCGGACTTCATGGTAAATCAGCTTGTCCGCTTGTTCATTTCAATTGTGCTAATTCAATAGAAGTAAAACAATTAGTAGCTCCCTTATTTGCTTAATATCAAACTAGTACATTTGCAGCTAATGGATATTCAATTAGATCATAAAGAATTAATCATTTTTGAGCAAATAAGCAGCGTAGCTCAATCCTTAAATGTGCCTTGCTATATTATTGGAGGCTTTGTTAGAGATAAAATTATCGGTCGATCTGTAAAAGATATTGATATTGTTTGTATAGGCGATGGTATTGATTTAGCAAATGCATTTGCGTCTACTTTAAATCCAAAACCCAATGTTGCTTTTTTTAAAAATTTTGGTACAGCGCAAATAAAATTAGCTGATTTTGAAATAGAATTTGTAGGAGCAAGAAAAGAGAGCTATCAATTCAATAGCCGGAAACCAACAGTAGTAATTGGTACAATAGAAGATGATCAGAATAGACGAGATTTTACAATGAATACATTGGCTATTAGTTTAAATAAAACTGATTTTGGTAAATTGATTGATCCTTTTGATGGGCTATTAGCAATTGCAAATAAAACTATCAAAACACCTTTAGAACCAAAATCAACATTTAGTGATGATCCTTTAAGAATGTTGAGAGCTATTCGATTTGCAACTCAATTGGGATTCCAAATTGAGGTTAATACTTTTATTGCAATTCAAGATAATGCACATCGAATTAATATTGTTTCTCAAGAAAGAATAACCGATGAACTCAATAAGATTATGAATTGCTACAAGCCATCTTTCGGATGGGACTTATTATTTAAATCTGGTTTATTAAAGTTGATTTTCCCCCAAATGGTAGATTTGCATGGAGCTGAAAATGTAGATGGAATGGGGCATAAAGACAATTTCTATCACACATTACAAGTGTTAGATAATATTTGTGTTCATACCAATAATTTATGGTTACGATGGGCGTCTTTATTGCATGATATTGGTAAGCCCGCAACTAAAAAATTTGAAGAGGGGCACGGATTTACTTTTCATGGTCATGAAGTAGTAGGGGCTAGAATGGTTCCCAAAATATTTGCCAAACTTAAGTTGCCATTAAATGAATCGATGAAATATGTACAAAAATTGGTGCTATTGCATCTTAGACCAATTAGTTTAACAAAAGAAAATATTACAGATAGTGCAATAAGAAGACTTTTATTTGATGCGGGAGACGATATAGAAGATTTAATGATGCTATGTTCGGCAGATATTACTAGTAAGAATAAATTGAAAGTGAGGCGATTTATTCAAAATTTTGAGTTGGTTAAGCAAAAAATGCTAGTAGTAGAAGAGTCAGATAAGCTTAGAAATTGGCAACCACCTATTTCAGGAGAAATGATAATGGATGTATTTGGGTTAACTCCCGGTAAAAATGTTGGTATCATTAAAGATTCAATACGTGAGGCCATATTAGATGGCATAATCCCAAATAATATAGAAGAGGCATATCAATATATGTTAAAAAAAGCTGTAGAACTCAATCTAAAACCCGTTAAATAATCGCTAATTTGCACCTCAATTCATAAAATCCCTACTGAATGGCTGTTTTAAAGTTTAGAATTTATTTGGAAGAAGATGAAGCGGTTTACCGAGATATAGTTATAAAGCATAAACAAACATTTCAAGACCTTCATTTTGCTATTTTAAAATCATTTGAGTTTGATTCAAAACATCAAGCAACTTATTTTAGAAGTAATGACAATTGGTTACGCGGTAGAGAAATTAGTTTTGAGAGATATGATAAAAAATATGTAGCAGAACCATTATTGATGGAAAGTACCATTATTGGCTCAGAAATTCAAGATACTAATCAGAAGTTTATTTATGAATATGACTTTGCTAAACATTGGGTTTTTCTAGTAGAACTAATTAATGTAAGTAAAGAAGAAAATAGTAAAATAATCTATCCAGCAATTTCAAGAATTGAAGGTATAGGCCCACAGCAATATGGTACTAAAAGTTTATTAGGGGATAAGTTTGCTGATATTGAAGAGAAGTACGATTTAACTGAAGCTATTGAAGGTTTCGGAGAAGAAGGAGAAGATAGGGAAGTTGGTGAAGATGTAGAGTCAAGCGAAGAAGATAGTGATGAAGTAGATGACAGTGTAGAAGAACAAAATGATAATTTTGAAGAATAGCGAGCAAAAAAAAGTGTATATCATTGTTGGCCCCACTGCAGTTGGCAAAACTAAGTTTGCCATTTCATTAGCTAAGAAACTCAAAACAGAAATTATTTCTGCTGATTCGCGGCAGTGTTTTAAAGAATTATCAATAGGAGTTGCAAAGCCTTCTAATCAAGAGTTGAAAGAGGTTACTCATCATTTTGTTGCAACAAATTCAGTAACGGAAGATATTAATGCAGGATATTTTGAACAGTATGCATTAAATAAAACAGCACAAATCTTTAAAAAATGTGATGATGTAGTTTTGGTTGGAGGTACTGGCCTTTATATAAAAGCTTTTTGTGAAGGAATAGACCCAATGCCTATTATTTCTTCTGAAATTAGGGAAAGCATTATTAAGCAATACACTACAAAAGGATTAATTTGGTTACAGTCAGAATTAAAGCACAAAGATCCAGCATTTTGGGAAGTAGCTGAGCAGCAAAACCCTCAAAGATTAATGCGTGCATTAGAAGTTTTTAATGCAACTGGTAAATCAATTATGGTATTTAGATCAGCAGTAAAAAAACAAAGACCTTTTTCTGTAATTAAAATTGGGTTAGAATTACCAAAGGAAGTTTTGAATGAGCGAATTAATACTCGTGTTGATCAAATGATTAAAGACGGTTTGATTGAAGAAGCTAAAACAGTCATCAATTGGAGAGAGAAGTCAGCATTACAAACAGTTGGGTATAAAGAAATATTCGATTATTTAGATAACAAAATTAGTCTTGACGAGACAATCCATCAAATTAAAACGCATACTAGGCAGTATGCAAAAAGACAAATGACTTGGTTCAAGAAAGATGAAACAGTTAAATGGTTTGATGCAAGAAAAATTGGTGTTGAAGATATTATCGGCTAAGATTAAATAATATTTACTTCTCTTTCTAATTCAATACCAAACTTGTTTTTTACGCTATCAATAATGTCTTGAGAAAGTTTAAATATTTCAGCTCCAGTAGCTTTGCCATAATTTACAAGAACAAGAGCCTGTAATGCAAAACAGCCCGCATCATTTTTTTGATACCCTTTCCAACCACATTGCTCAATTAACCATCCGGCAGGTACTTTAACAAATTGGTTATTAGGGAATGATGGGATATTGGGGAATGTTTGTTTTAGCTGATCAAATGCTACTTGTGTTATGACTGGGTTTTTAAAAAAACTCCCAGCGTTACCTATTTTTAAAGGGTCGGGTAATTTCGATTGTCTTATTCTTATAACTGCATTAGATATGGAATGAATTGTTGGTGTACTGATATTCATTAGCTCCAATTCTTTTTCTATTGCCCCGTATGAAGTGTTGAAGTTTGATTTTTTCGGTAATTGAAAACAAACACTGGTAATAATATATTGATTTTTAAGTCTGGTTTTAAAAACACTTTCTCGGTAACCAAATTCACAATCGCTTTTATTAAAAGTAACCAATTGTTGATCTTCAATATTATAGGCTTCAAGCTCATAAAAAACGTCTTTTATTTCTACGCCATAAGCTCCAATATTTTGCATTGGCGATGCTCCAATATTTCCAGGAATTAAACTTAAATTTTCTACACCAGCATAGTTGTTATCAACACAGTACATTACAAACTGGTGCCAATTTTCACCAGCCATTGCTTTTATATAGAAAAAATTTTCATCTTCTTTAATTAATTCAATACCCTTTAAATCATTTTTAATAACCCATCCATTAAAGTCTTTTGTAAAAAGTAAATTACTACCCCCTCCCAAAATAAGTAATGGTTCATTAAAAGTCTTTTTATTTTTATTGACTACTTCGCCAAGTTCAATGATTGATTGAATACTAGTAAAGTATTTTGCATTTACATCAATAGCAAAACTATTAAGCCTTAATAGTGGATGGTTTTCTACAATCAACATAAGCTAATATACAGGGTCGGTATTTGGAATAATATGAATAGATCTATATCTTTTATTTGACTGAATAATTACCATTTGCTGTTGAATTTTTTTTTTGCATTGGTGGATAAGTGCACCATCTTTTGGTAACTTAATTAATATTTCCCACAAATATTGGTTACGAATTCTATCTACTATTGGTTGAGAGGGGCCGTTGATATAGCTTCCATACGATTGTTTCATTCCTAGTGTCATTAAATTAGCAGCTTCTTCAGCAACATGTTTTTCTTTATGCTTAAAAGTTACTTGTATTAATCTAGTAAATGGTGGGTAGGCAAATTGTTTTCTATTATCTATTTCAAACTGAAATAGTTTTGAGTAGTCATGCTCTTTCACAAATTGCAAAACTGGGTGATGAATATTGCTTACTTGAATTAACACTTTTCCTTTGCCATCTTTTCTTCCAGCTCTTCCACTTACTTGCTCCATTAATTGATATGCTCTTTCATTTACCCTGAAATCAGTAAAGTTTAGAATACCATCTGCATCAATTATACCCACTAAACTTACTTTTTCAAAATCTAATCCTTTAACAACCATTTGTGTTCCTATTAAAATATCAATTTTATGTTGTTCAAATATTTGAATAAGAGTATCATGATCATTTTTTCCTTTAACGCTATCGTAATCCATTCTTGCGACTCTTGCTTCTGGAAATTTTTCTGCTACTAATTCTTCAATCTTTTCTGTACCAAAATTCTTTTGAACAAATCGGTGACCACCGCAAGCAGTACAAGTTTGAATTACGGGATAAGAAGTTCCACAATAATGACAACTCAACGTATTTTTTGCTTTATGATAGGTAAGGGTTACGTCGCAATTTTTGCAATGAGGAATCCATCCGCAGGTTTCACAAATCATGTAGGGCGAATAACCCCTTCTATTTTGGAATAAAATTATTTGTTTATCAGCACTGATAGTTTCCTCCATTAAAGTTATTAAAGAAGGGGTAAGTGGATTTTTGTTTTTATCTTTTGATTCAATTTTTTTAATATCAACTAATTCAATTTCAGGTAAAGCAACATCTCCAAACCGTTCTTTTAATTGTACGAGTCCATATTTTTGTTGTAGCGCATTATAATAACTTTCAATAGAAGGTGTGGCGCTACCCAATAATACTTTGGCATTAAAAATTGATGCATAATAAATGGCAGCATCTCTGCTATGGTATCTTGGTGCTGGATCTTGTTGTTTATAAGAAGCATCATGTTCTTCATCGCAAATTATTAATCCTAAATTGATAAAAGGAAGAAAAAGTGCAGATCTTGCGCCTAATACAACTTTAGTTTCACCTGATTTTATTTTGTTCCAAATTTCTACACGTTCATTTGGATTAAATTTAGAATGATAGATAGCAATATGTCCTCCTAAGCTTTTTTGTAAGCGCCTGATCATTTGAGCAGTAAGTGCAATTTCGGGTAAGAGGTATAATACTTGTTTATTCAATCGCAATTGTTCTTCAATTAGCGTAATATATAATTGTGTTTTTCCGCTAGAAGTAACTCCGTGTAAAAGACATACGGATTGTTTTTCAAAGCTTTTTGAAATTGCTTCTTTTGCAGCTAACTGAGCAGATGATAAAGTAAAATCTACAGTAATATTTTTTGGAAGAGAAGCTAATCGATCCGTATTTCTTTTTTCGATGATTAAAATTCCTTTTTCAACCAATCCCTTCAATTGCGCAACACTGGCGGTTGCTTTTTTTAATAATTCAGGTTGAGTTACTTCGCCGATTGTTTTTTGTAAATGTATATAGGCCAGTAGAAGCTCCATTTGTTTTGGAGCTTTCCCCCAATTATTCAATAATGCTTCAATTTCTTCTTCTTTATTGTATTTAGCATGCAGTAATACATAAGAAACAATTTTTTGTTTATATTTTTCCTTTAATTCTTCCCAAATAAAACACACGCCTTTTTCAATTAGTTTTTTTACAACTGGGTAAGTATTGGCTATATCCAATAATTGTTGAACCTCGCTTAATCGGAGTTCTTTTTTAATTTCTAAAGCTTCAGCAACTATAAATTCATTGTCTGTAAGGTCACTAAAATCGATACTTCTTTCTTCGTTCCATTGAAGTACGCTTTCACTTGATAGTTTAAGATTAGCTGGTATTGCAGCTTGCATTACTTCACCCTCGCTGCACATATAATAGTTGGCAATCCATTCCCAGAATTTTAATTGATTTGGGTGAATTAATGGCTCGTTATCAAGTATATTTATAATTGGAGATGGTGTAAATCCGGATGGGATAGTATCAACTATTTTTTTTACAATTCCTGCATACTTTTTATTTTTTCGCAAAGTAACTTCTACACGAATGCCTGGTTGTATGGCGCCTTTTAAATTATCTGGAACAGACCATGTATAATTTTTGGGTAAAGCAAGTGGTATAATTACTTCTATAAACAATGAATATATTTTTTCAAAAATACACTTAAGGAGTGGGATATTGAATATAACGTTGTAGCCCTTGCTCCATTTGAGTATATACTTGTTTTTTGAGCATTGGCAAATCTTTCAATGTTAGTCCAACTACAGGAACTTCTGCTAAGTAAACAGCTCTATTAATTCCAGGTGTTAATTGAAAAAGACTTCTGAAGTGCATTCGTTTTAATGTGTCTATAAAAAGTATGGGCTTTATTGGAGTTTGCATTTCAATAGCTATTCTAAATGCGCCATCGTAAAAATCTTTTAATGGAAGATGGGTTTCATTGAAGGTACCTTCTGGAAAAATAAAAATGGAAACCCCATGATTAATTGCTGCTTTTAGTGCACGAAAACTTTTTGCCCTTGCTTCAGTATTTTTTCTATTAACGAGCACTACAGCGGCACGATAAATCCAACCAAATATGGGTATTTTAACAACTTCGTATTTACCTAATGCCCTGATGGGCTGATGTATACTTAATACAATTGGAGGGATATCCATATAGGAAATATGGTTAGCAACAAAAATATATTGTTTACTAGTATCGTGCGATGTTTCATAAATTTCACCGTGTTTTATGCCAATTAATAGGTACCAAATTTGTCCCCATATTTTACAAATACGATAAACCCAATTGCCTCCCACTACTTTTCCAAAAGGAATTGCAATCATAATAAATGGGAAAACAATGAGCATCAATATTATAAAAGTAATCAACGCGTAAATGGTGTATAAAAACTTTAATACCTTTATTAATTGCTTCATATAAAGGACTTAAGGTATAAAACAGTTTTATACTAACCAAAAAATAAGCGATCTAAATAATAGATCGCTTATGTAGTTATTGATTTTAAACTAGAATTTGTAATATGCTGCAACAATAAATGAGCTAGTACTTTTTGCCATTATAACATCACTTTTTGAGAATAAATTTTGGTTCCCGTTATCTATTCTAATTTCTGGGATAATTGTTAAATGATCAATTTTAATATTTGCAGATAGGGTAGTTGCTGCAATATTCCCACCATTAATTAATGGATTAATTTTTCTATCAGCAAAAAAATCTTGTCGCAATGTTAAACCGAAAATACTTGTAGGATCAAAATTAATGTAGATCGCATTGCTAGTCCAGCTAGAATTAGTGGCTACTGATTTAGTTTGTTGTATACTGCCATCATAAGCTATATTCCATTTTGCAGCTAATACTGCTGTAGCAACTAAGTTGTATTGAGTTACTTCGCCTCCAGCCTGAAAGTTAAGGTAGACTTTAAATTTGTCGTTTTTTGTTGCTGTGCTAAATTGTCCAAGCACATATTTTACTGGTGAGTCAGTTGAAGTGTAATCGGTAGTATTTGCAAGTCCAACCATTAAAGCGGATTTGCCACCTAATGATATATCTGCTTTAACTCCTGTATGAAAAAATGGTCCGTATGAGAAGCCATAAGACATACTGTAGTTTCTATTTCCAGGAGCATCTACTAATTCATATCCTACATGAGTTGCCCATTTTCCAAAAGTGAATTTTACTTTTTCTGATGGTGCATAACTAACGTATAATTGTTTTAAGCTAATTAAAGATCCTGCATCATTGTAGGAAAATTCTTGTGCTCTTCTTCCGAAACCTACGTCAACTGTAGCTGAAACTTTGCCATAAGTTTGATCAACTCGAGCAGATGCCATACCAAGTTCAAAAGAGTTTTGGGAATTGGTAAAACTAGTAAGGTTATTGGTTTTGCCAGGTGCATCAGCAAAATTATATCGGTAATACCCATCAAGAGAACCAGAAAAAGTGGTGGTTGATTTTTTTGTTGAATCAGTTTGGGCATCAATTGATAAAAAGCTTACTGAACATGTGAATGCAGTTAAAATTTTCTTTAACATTGTAGTGGTTTTAAGGTTAACAAATGGGTACAGCCTTTAAACCTGATCAGAGGTTTATCACATGGCTGTACCTTATTTTTTTAAAAGAATTATGCTAATTGCGGAGAACGTCCATATTTTTCATCATGCTGTGAAGCATCTAATCCTTGTTCTTCTTCTTCTGAACTAACTCTAAGTGGCAGTACTAAATCGATGAATTTAAATATTCCAAAAGAAACAACAAAACTGTATGATACAACTATAAATAATGCTTTTACTTGGATAAAAAAGAAAGCAGCATTTCCGTTAAATAATCCATCAGCACCTGCAGAATTCACTGTTTTAGTAGCAAAAAAGCCGGTCATTAACATTCCTACAATTCCGCCAACACCGTGACAAGGAAATACGTCTAAAGTATCATCTAGTGTAGACTTACTTTTATAATATACAGCAATATTTGAGATAATTGCTGCAACAAATCCTATAAAAATACTTTGTGGAACCGCTACAAATCCTGCTGCGGGAGTTATTGCAACTAACCCAACAACTGCACCTATGCAGAAACCTAAAACAGAAGGTTTTTTCCCTCTGATAACATCAAAAAACATCCATGATAATCCTGCAGCAGCAGCAGCAGTATTGGTTGTAGCAAATGCTGAAACTGCAAGGGAATTAGCGCCTAATGCAGAACCTGCATTAAATCCAAACCATCCAAACCAAAGTAAACCGGTTCCAATTAAAACGTATGGAATATTAGCAGGAGGGATTTCTCTGTGTTCAATATGTGCTTGACGACGTTTTAGAACCAATGCTCCTGCTAATGCAGCACATCCAGCAGAAATATGAACTACTGTACCTCCTGCAAAATCTAATGCACCCATTTTAAACAAAAATCCATCTGGATGCCATGTCCAGTGTGCAATGGGGGCATAAACTAAAATGCTAAACATTGCTATAAATAATATATATGCTGTAAATCGTATTCTTTCAGCAACTGCACCTACTACTAAACCTGGAGTAATAATGGCAAACATTAGTTGAAACAATGCAAATAATGCCAAAGGAATAGTTGGTGCTAAGCTCCAAGGTGCACCAGAGTTGATTCCTTTAAAAAACATATGGGTAAAAGGGTTTCCTATAATTCCTCCGATTGATTCTCCAAAGCATAAACTATATCCTACAAATACCCATAAGATACTTACAACTCCAGCAGCAACTACACTTTTAATCATAGTAGATATCACATTTTTACGATGCACCATTCCCCCGTAAAAGAAAGCAAGACCTGGGGTCATTAAAAAAACCAGTGCGGTTGCTACAATAATCCATGCTATATCAGCACCATTATATTTGCCGCCATCAGTAAAATTCGGTAATGATGGTATAAATAGAGCACCAATTGCAACTGCCATCAATACTAAAAAGGGTGCTAGTTGTTTTGCTTTAGATTTTGCCATTGTTAATTAACATTAAAAAATAAAATAATATAGATTCTGTTTTGCTAAATTATATAAATAATATTAAAAAGTAAAACAAAATAACATATAAATTAAATTGTAATGTTAATATATTATCTTTTATTTTGTTTCCTTATTCTATTTTAAAAGAAAAACCTATCAAAACATGATAGGTTTTATTATATATATTTTATTAGTATATTATATATTCATCAAATAGCTTTGATCTTTTGACTCGAGAATTGATGAGCCCATCAAAAACTCGTCAACTTTTCTTGCCGATTCTCTTCCTTCACTTATAGCCCAAACAACCAAGGATTGACCTCTTCTCATGTCTCCGGCTGTAAATACCTTTTGAATATTGGTTTGATATGATTTTTCTGAAGCCCTGATATTACCCCTTTCATCTAATTCTACTTCCATTTGAAGTAATAGCCCTTGGAGTTGAGGATGCAAAAACCCCATTGCTAAAAATGCTAAATCACATTGAATTGATCTTTCTGTTCCTTTAATTTCTTCGAAACCGGCTGTTTTGCCATCCGACCCAATTTTCCATTCTAAATCAACAATTTCTATTCCCACTATTTCATTGTTTGCATTGCTAATAAATTTCTTAGTGGCAACTGCCCATTCTCTATTAGCACCTTCTTCATGTGAAGAGGTAGTTTTTAGTATCATTGGAAATTGAGGCCATGGCATATTAACTGTTCTTGATTCAGGAGGTTTTGGCATTAATTCAAATTGAGTAACACTTGCTGCGCCTTGTCTATTAGATGTTCCTACACAATCACTTCCTGTATCCCCGCCGCCAATTACAATTACATGCTTCCCTTTTGCAGATATAGGTTCTTCTTTAATTTCTTTATTACTAACTCTTTTATTTTGTTGCTTTAAAAAGTCCATTGCAAAATGAACTCCTTTTAGTTCTCGCCCATCAATATTTAAATTTCTTGGAATAGTAGATCCTCCAGCCATAATAATAGCATTATTCTCTCTCAATAAATCATTGATTGAAACATCTACTCCAACATTTGCATTGCATTTAAATACTACACCTTCTTCTTCCATTAATTTTATCCTTCTATCTATTACCCATTTTTCTAATTTAAAATCTGGTATTCCATATCGTAACAATCCACCAAGTGCATCGTCTCGCTCAAAAACAGTAACTTTATGTCCCGCATAATTTAATTGTGCTGCAGCTGCTAATCCTGCAGGGCCTGATCCTACAATAGCTATTTTTTTTCCAGTTTTTAATGTCGGTTTTTTGGGTTTCACAAATCCTTTATCAAAAGCGATTTCAATAATGTGCTTTTCAATTTCTTCTATGGTAATTGCAGGTTGATTTATTCCTAAAACACAGGCACTTTCGCAAGGGGCTGGACAAATTCTTCCAGTAAACTCAGGGAAATTATTGGTAGCAGTCAATATTTCATAAGCCTCTTCCCAACTCTCTCTATAAACTGCATCGTTAAATTCTGGAATAATATTTCCGAGTGGACAACCATTGTGACAAAATGGAACGCCACAATTCATGCATCTTGCAGCTTGTTGGTTTAATTTTTTTTCAGAATAACGTTCTATAAATTCATTGTAATCGTTAACTCTTTCTTCTGGAGTGCGCTTTGATGGTAATTCTCTTGTAAATTCTAAAAAGCCTGTAGGTTTGCCCATGCGAGTTATGAATTATGAGTTATGAGTCATTTTTTTTGTAGCTTTTTGTAACACCTTTTTAAAGTCTGAAGGAAATACTTTTACAAAGTTTTTAATTTGATTATCAAAATCCTTTAAAATAAAACCAGCAACTGTACTTTTTGTGTATAATAAATGATTGCTGATGAGCTTTTTAAGCAATTGAATATCTTCCTCATCAAGCGGATCTAATTCCACCATTTCCATATTGCATTTATTCGTGAACTCATTTTTAACATCATACACAAAAGCAAAACCACCACTCATTCCAGCAGCAAAATTTCTTCCTGTATCTCCTAAAATAATAGCAATACCACCAGTCATATATTCGCATCCATGATCACCAACACCTTCTGTTACAACCATCGCGCCAGAATTGCGCACAGCAAATCTTTCACCTGCTTTTCCTCTTATATATGCTTCTCCAGAAGTTGCACCATATAAAGCTACATTGCCAATAATGCTATTGTTCTCAGCAGTAAATGTTGCTTTTGAAGAAGGATAAACAATCAACTTTGCTCCACTTAAACCCTTACCAAAATAGTCATTAGCATCACCTTCTAATTCTAGGGTAATTCCTTTAGTGTTGAATGCGCCAAAACTTTGTCCCGCTGTTCCAGTAAAACTAAAATACACTGTATCATCTGGCAAACCTGCTCCTTTATATACTTTAGTAATTTCGTTAGATACAATAGTGCCAACAGTTCTATCTGTATTTTTAATAGGGAAAGATGCTACTACTTTTTCTTTTGTATCGATAGATTTTTGTGCCACACTCAACAACTGCCAATCTAAAACATTAGCCAATCCATGATCTTGCTCTTCTTGTTTAAATAAGCCAGTATTTGTTGAATCTGGTTCTTTATAAAGTACTTTAGTTAAGTCTAGATTTTTATATTTCCAATGCGTACTATTTTGTTTTTGTTGGAGATTTTCAGTTTGACCAATCATTTCATTCACCGTTTTATAGCCAAGTTCTGCCATAATTTCTCTTAACTCCTGTGTAATGAATTTAAAAAAGTTAACCACGTGTTCCGCATCTCCAGTAAATCTTTTTCTTAATGTTTCGTCTTGCGTTGCAACACCAACGGGACAAGTATTCATATGACACTTCCGCATCATAATACATCCTTCAACAATTAATGCTGCGGTTGCTACACCCCATTCTTCTGCACCTAATAATGCTGCAATGGCAATATCTCTACCAGTCTTCATTTGTCCATCCGCTTGAACAATAACCCTGCTTCTTAATTTATTTTTTACCAGTGTTTGATGTGTTTCTGCTAATCCCATTTCCCAAGGAAGTCCTGCATGTTTTACAGAACTGATAGGAGAGGCGCCTGTACCACCATCGTGACCGGCAATTAAAACAACATCAGCCTTTGCTTTTACTACTCCTGCTGCAATTGTTCCAACACCTGCTTTTGAAACTAATTTTACATTTATTCGCGCTGCTCTATTGGCATTTTTTAAATCGAAAATTAATTGTGCTAAATCTTCAATAGAATATATATCATGATGAGGTGGTGGAGAAATTAATCCAACACCCGGAGTTGCATGTCTGGTTTTGCCAATCCATTCATCTACTTTATATCCTGGCAATTGTCCCCCTTCTCCGGGTTTAGCACCTTGTGCCATTTTTATTTGTAATTCATCTGCTTCTGTTAAATACAAAGCTGTTACACCAAATCTTGCAGATGCTACTTGTTTAATTGCAGACCTCATCGAATCTCCATTTGGTAAAGGAGTGTAACGAATTTCATCTTCACCACCTTCACCAGTATTGCTTTTCCCTCCTAACCGATTCATGGCAATAGCCAATGTGGTATGAGCTTCCCATGATATTGAACCAAAACTCATTGCGCCAGTTGCAAATCGCTTATAAATTGCTGATGCAGGTTCAACTTCGTCAATAGAAATAGTTGGTCTATTTTTACAAAATTCAAACTGACTTCTCAACGTGCATGCTCTTTCACTTTGGTCGTTGATTAATGTTGAATATTTTTTAAATGTGGAATAATCATTTCTTTTAGTAGCATCTTGTAATAAGTGAATTGTTTGAGGATTGAATAAATGAAACTCGCCTTTCCTTTTCCATTGATATACACCACCTACAGGTAATCTTTCAACTGGTTTATTTTTTTTGCTAAAAACAAAATAATGTTTGCTTAATGTTTCTTTAGCTATTTCATCTAATCCCATTCCTTCAATTCTAGAAGTTGCACCTGTAAAATAAGTATCAACTACTAATTTATTAATACCAATGATTTCAAATATTTGCGCACCTTGGTAAGATTGCAATGTAGAAATACCCATTTTAGAAAACACTTTCAACAAACCTTCATTCACTGCTTTGATGTAATTCTTTTTTAAATGTTCTGCATCTAGGTCAGTTTGTAATTTACCAATCAGCTTCATATCTCTAATAGAAGAAAGTGCTAAATAGGGGTTGATGGCAGTTGCACCAAAACCAAGCAATGAAGCAAAATGATGCACTTCCCAAACATCGCCTGCTTCTACAATAATTCCAACCTGACCTCGATATCCTTTTTTAATTAAATGATGATGAACTGCTGCCGTTGCTAATAAAGAGGGGATTGGTGCATGATCAGAATCAACTGCTCTATCGGTTAAAATAATTACTTCAAAACCATCCAATACAGCATCAACAGCATATCTGCACAAACGATCTAGTCCAGCTTTTAAGGAGCCTGCTTTTCCATCAGCTCTAAAATAAGTTTGCAAAGTTTTTGCCTGAAATACACCGGTATCAATACTTCTGATCTTTTCTAATTCGTGGTTATTTAATATTGGATGCTTCAACGCTACACTATGGCAAGCCATCGGATCTTCAATTAATAAATTTCCGTTACTTCCTGCAAATGTTGCGAGAGACATAACCATTCTTTCTCGTATTGGATCGATAGGTGGGTTGGTTACTTGCGCAAATAGTTGTTTAAAATAAGCAGATAAATGTTGAGGTTGATCGCTTAAAATAGCAAGCGGAGTATCATTGCCCATTGAGC
>JBKJQV010000363.1:0-4596 GCA_046593815.1 Sediminibacterium sp.
CAAGTGATTGCAATTTCAACAGATCAGTTAAGGGTATAAATGCCTCCATAATCTAATAAAGGTAGTAAATGGGTATAAAAATCAACTTAAAACAGCGATTTATCCACACTCAAAGCCCATTTGTAGAAAAGTATAGTTGTGCTTGAATTTGAGGGGGTTAGATTTGCCATTGGCTAAAAAAGAACCAAAATAGCAACTATGGCAGATGATCAAAATTTGGTTAAGTACGATGAAGATTCTATAAAATCACTCGATTGGAAAGAACATATCCGCTTAAGGCCAGGTATGTACATTGGCAAGCTAGGAGATGGGTCTGCTGCCGATGATGGAATTTATGTATTGATTAAAGAAGTAATAGATAATTGTATTGATGAATATACCATGGGTTATGGTAAACAAGTTGATTTATCTATTGAAGAAAAAACGGTTACTGTAAGAGATTTTGGAAGAGGAATTCCTTTGGGTAAAGTGGTAGACGTAGTAAGCAAGATAAATACCGGAGCAAAATATGATAGCAAAGCTTTCCAAAAAAGTGTTGGTCTAAATGGCGTAGGTGTAAAAGCAGTAAATGCATTGAGCCAGTATTTTATGGTAACTGCAATTAGAGATGGCAAAGCTAAGTCTGCAGAATTCGAAAAAGGAGTGTTGATTAAAGAACACAAAGAAATTAAAACCGATGAGCCTAATGGAACATTGGTAACTTTTGTTCCAGATGAAACGGTGTTTCGTAATTTTCATTACATACACGAGTACCTCGAAAATCAATTGTGGAATTACTGCTACCTTAATGCTGGGTTAGCATTGTATTTTAATGGCAAAAAGTATGTTAGTAAAAACGGACTTTTAGATTTATTGCAACGCAAAACCAATCCCGATGAACTTCGATATCCAATTATTCATTTAAAAGGTGAAGATATTGAAGTGGCTATGAGCCATAATAACGATTATGGAGAAGATATTTTTTCTTTTGTAAACGGACAATATACAACTCAAGGTGGAACCCATCAGCAAGCATTTAGAGAAGCATATATTAAAGTAATTCGTGATTATTTTAAGAAAGATTTTGATGCTGCTGATATAAGAACAAGTATTGTTGCAGCTGTTTCTGTAAGAGTGCAAGAGCCGGTATTCGAAAGTCAAACTAAAACAAAACTCGGCTCTCAATATGTGTCGGAAGGCGGACCGAGTATGAAGAATTTCATACTTGAGTTTTTGGCAAAAGAGTTGGATAATTTCTTACACCGTAATCCAACTACTGCTGAAGCGCTGCGAAAAAGAATAGAACAAAACGAAAGAGAAAGAAAAGAATTAGCAGGTATTAAAAAATTGGCCAATGAAAGAGCCAAAAAAGCCAATTTGCACAATAAGAAATTGCGCGATTGTAGAACTCATTTAAATGATGAGTTGCCAGCAAAAAATAGAGAAGCTTTCATTGCAAATCAAACTAATACTACCATATTTATTACAGAAGGAGACAGTGCGAGTGGAAGTATTACCAAATCTAGAAACGTAGATACCCAAGCAGTATTTAGTTTGAGAGGTAAGCCATTGAACTCATTTGGTGAAACGAAAAAAGTGGTGTACCAAAATGAAGAATTTAATTTATTACAACATGCGTTGAATATTGAAGACGGACTAGAAGGCCTTCGTTACAATAATATTGTAATAGCAACTGATGCTGATGTAGACGGAATGCATATCAGGTTATTATTAATGACTTTCTTCTTGCAATTCTTTCCAGACCTTGTTAAAAAAGGACATGTTTATATTTTAGAAACGCCTTTATTTAGGGTAAGAAATAAACAAGAAACTATTTATTGTTACGATGAAACGGAAAAACAAGCAGCAGTAAAAAAATTAGGTAGCAAACCAGAAATAACACGTTTTAAAGGATTGGGTGAAATATCTCCTGACGAATTTGGAAGATTTATTGGAAGAGATATTCGTTTACAACCTGTAATTCTAGAACAAGGAGATCATATTCAAGATTTACTGGAATATTATATGGGAAAGAATACCATGGAAAGGCAAGAATTTATTATTAATAATTTAAGAGTTGAATTAGACCTTGTTGAAAATGTATAATTAATAGAATTTATTTTATGATTCATATAGTATTTGAAGAAGCAAATGTAAAAGCACTGCAAACAGCCATTGAAATGGATGAGCTATTGCAAGGTAACGTGGTTGAAATTAAAGATGATTATGCAGTTGGTCCTTTAACTGCTATTTATGAAACTGAAGGCTATCAACAAAGAAGAGATTGGTGGAAAGAATTATTAACCAATTCGCCTTATGAACATCAGATTGATATTGTAGACGATAAATTAGCAGTTCATCAACTGATTCAACAGTTGTCTGAAAATACTGAAGAACAAGCATGGATTTGGATGGGACAAAATGCACATGATGTTTGCGGATATTATTGGTTAATGAGTCAATTGAAAAATTTTGCTGGTCAAATTCAAGTACTCTATTTAAACAACCTTCCTTTTTTTAATGAGAAAGGCAATATATTTTATCCAACACATTTGTATGAAATTCAACCAAAAGAGTTTTTAAAAGCAAAGAAATTAGCCAGACCAATTACATTGAGTGAGTTTGAAGTTGATCCTGATGAGTGGAAAAAAATAATAGAAGAAAATGCAATGGTGCGTTTTTTAGAAGGGGGCAAAAAAATAATTGCTAAAGAAGTTGAATTCTACGATAAACATTTAATGAATCAAATAACAGGGGAGTCGCAAAAATTAACTAAAATAATAACAGGCACTTTAAATAAAATGCCTGTTCAAACTGGAGATGTTTTTTTAGTATGGAGATTAAAAGAGTTGGCAGCTTCAGGCAAAATAGCAATGAGTGGAGATTGGAACAAAGGTTGGAAAGAAATAACTGTTCAAATTCAATAGTAGAAGAAATATTATGGTTAATGTAATTCCAATAAATAAAATAGGAGAGGACGAGCGGGGAGCAACACATTATTTTGATACGGACAGAACTGGGCAATTTATTATTGCATATAGAAAAAAAGGGAGTGAAAATGGCAAGCATTATCATAAAGGAACAGCAATAACTAAAAATCCAGAGATTATCATCATCATGCAAGGAGAAGTAACAATCAATTGGCACGATATGAGATCTGATAAAAAAGGCACAGAAAAAATTATAGCACCAGCAATGGTCAAAATTGAACCATGGGCGTGGCATGAAGTAATTGCAGATACTGATATCATTGTATTTGAATTAAATGGTTTGGAAGATGCGAAAGATGACACTTTTAAGAAGTGAGATACGGGTTATGGGTTGCGGGTTAAGGGTTAAGAAAGTTGAAAGATGAAATAAGAAAGATGAAATAAGAATTATGGCGAAAGAGAAAAGAGAAAATAGGGTTTTTGATAATGAAACTGGAGTACAAGGGCAGTATAAGAACTGGTTCTTAGAATATGCATCCTATGTAATTCTAGAGCGTGCTATTCCGGCAATTGAAGATGGATTAAAACCAGTTCATCGTAGAATTTTACATTCTATGAAAGAGATGGATGATGGTAGATTTAATAAAGTAGCAAATATCATTGGTCAAAGTATGCAGTATCACCCACACGGTGATGCAAGTATTGGAGATGCATTGGTAAATCTTGGCCAGAAAGATATTCTAATTGTAACGCAAGGTAACTGAGGTGATGTAAGAAGAGGCGATGATGCGGCAGCAGCGAGGTATATTGAAGCACGCTTATCTAAATTTGCATTAGAAGTTGCGTTCAATGCAAAAACAACAGAATGGCAATTAAGCTATGATGGAAGAAAAAACGAACCAGTTAATCTTCCCATGAAATTCCCTTTATTATTAGCACAGGGTGCCGATGGTATTGCAGTTGGATTGTCTACTAAAATTCTCCCACATAATTTTTGCGAATTAATAGATGCGTCTATCAAATATTTAAAAGGTAGAAAGTTTGAATTGTATCCCGACTTTCAAACAGCTGGAATGGTTGATGTTGCTAATTACAATGATGGAAAGAGGGGCGGCAAAGTAAGGGTAAGAGCACATGTAGAGGAGTTGGATAAAAAAACCTTAGTTATTCGTGATGTTCCTTATGGAGTAACTACTACTCAATTAATGGAAACTATTACTAAGGCCAACGACCAAGGAAAAATAAAAATAAAAAAGGTAATTGATATAACTGCACAAAATGTAGAAATTCAAATTGATCTTGCTGCTGGTATTTCTCCAGATATTACCATTGATGCATTGTACGCATTTACCGATTGTGAAGTAAGTATTTCTCCTAATGCTTGCGTAATTGAAAATCACAAGCCAAAGTTTTTAACGGTACAAGAATTATTGAAAACTTCCGTAGACAATACTAAGGAATTACTGAAGCGTGAACTAGAAATTAGGTTAGGCGAATTAGAAGACAAATGGCATTATACTTCATTAGAGAAAATATTTTTTGAAGAAAAAATATACAAGGAACTAGAGCAAAAGCACGAAAACTGGGATAAAGTAATTGAGGCAATTGATAAAGCATTTACTCCTTTCAAGAAAAAGTTAAAAAGAGTAATTCAGCGAGAAGATATTGTTAAACTTACAGAAAAACC
>JBKJQV010000373.1:0-5314 GCA_046593815.1 Sediminibacterium sp.
GTAGAATCTATTGGAAAGGTTTTTAATGTAGCTGCGTATTTCTTTGCTTGATCTTTATATGATTTATTGGTTTCTTTATAAGGGTTTACGTTGCAAGCGGCCAAAACGAAAAGTACCAATAATAATTTTTTATAATTTTTCATCTTTTAATCAGGTTGAAGTTAATTACTTTGTTTAAGATATAGGCATTTATTAAACTTAATCACCATATTTTGTTTTCTTCTCTGGCTTATAACTCAATTGTTCCATTAGGGCTTCTGGTGTGGGATTTTTTGTAATAGATACTGCTACCTGAAATAGTAAAATAGCCATAACTATTGAGGTTAATAGCTCTCCCCATGTAATCCAATATCCCCAAAATCTGTAAACAACTGCCCTATTCGGATGTTCACGCTCCACTATAACTTCTACTTTTTCATAAAGATCGTAATTAACTAATGGATACACAGCACTTACAGAATATGCATTTCCTCCAATTAAATATACTGCTTTTGGAATTACTTTTTTTACAATGCTATCCATCTCCATTTTTATAGTTGCAGGATATTTTTCACCATCAAAATAATCAGGTTGTCTTGACCATAAAATATAACAACCAAAAATGACGAAATATAATAAAATGAGTCCTTTTGTCATTTTTTTGACTTTTAATTATCAATAATTAATTTTGTTTTTTTTATTATTCAACATATTTTCTGAATAATTTATTAAAAAGAAATTGTTTAGAAAGCATATATATACCAAGGTTTAATAAAGATGGAAATTTACTGCACCATCTTAATATATTCGTATTTCTTTTTAATTCTTTCCCTAATTTTTGATAAACACTTTCATCGTATTCTTTATTTAGTTCTATTGAAAAAGAGTTGGATTTAAAATGCTTAATTATATGTTTTGCAGCTAATTGGCCGCTTGCCATAGCGTTTCCTATACCTTCTCCTGAAACTGGATCAATTAAAGAAGCTGCATCTCCACATAACAAAAATCGTTCTCCAGATATTGGTAAATTTCTTGTACCTAATGGCAATCCAAATCCTTTTATTTCAGATATTATTTCTACATTCTTAAATCTTTCTCTTAGTTCAGGAAACTCATCAATTACTTCAAATAAAGCTTTTGAGAGATTTATTTTTTGTTCAGAAATAGTTTTTGATAACATCCCAAATCCAATATTGTATAAGTTCTCTGAAACCGGAAAAATCCAAAAATATCCTGGCTTAAATTTTCTAGAAAAAAATACTTCATTTGTGTTTGGGGCTTTGCTTTTAATGTTTTTACAATATACCCGCACTGCTCCAGAATAATGATTTCTATCAATTGCAAATCCAGCCATTTTTTTCGCAATAATTGAATGTGCTCCATCGCATCCAACTACAATAGATCCTGTAATACTTCCATTTGGTGTAATTAATTGGAGATGATCTTCAAACACTTCTATCGATTTTATCTCTGTTTGAAAGATAAATTCTGTTGATGTTTTTTTTCGAACCAACTCTACTAAAAAATGATCAAATTCTTCTCTTTTGCAATTATATGCTTTTAGTTTCCAATCTAGCGTAACTTCTCTTTTGTTATGATTTATTAATCGAGTACTAGAAATAGTTTGCTTTATCGAAAATTGTTCAAGTTCTTTTGCGTATGAAGAGTCTAATGAATTTAAAACTTTCACTGCACTTCCAATGATTGCATCTCCACAAATTTTATCTCTTGGAAAACTTTTGGCCTTATCGATTATTGTAACTTTCAAACCAGCATCTTTAAGTGCCAATGCACATGAAGAGCCTGCTGGGCCAGCACCTACAATTAATACGTCGTAATGATTAGCAAGTGAAGAATTAATAATTCGATTCATTTATTTGCTTAAAATAATAATAGATCTATTTCACAAAAAGGCAACAGAACTAAAACTTCATTCTGCTGCCTTTACTTATTTTTATACTTTACAATTACCCAGCAACTTGCCTACGAATAATATTCAAGGCGCCACCCGCTTTAAACCATTCAATCTGTTGCTCATTATATGTATGGTTTACACTTATTGTATCAGTGGTTCCATCTAAATGACTTAACACAATTGAAAGCGGTTTTCCTGGAGTAAATGAAGTTAATCCTTCAATACTAATAGTATCATCTTCTTGAATTTTATCATAATCATTTTTATCGTTGAAGGTTAAACCAAGCATTCCTTGTTTCTTTAAATTGGTTTCATGAATACGAGCAAATGATTTAACTAAAATTGCACGAACACCTAAATGACGAGGTTCCATTGCAGCGTGTTCTCGTGAACTTCCTTCTCCATAATTCTCATCTCCTACAACAATTGAACCGATGCCTGCAGCTTTATAAGCTCTTTGTGTAGATGGAACTGTGCCGTACTCACCAGTCAATTGATTTTTTACATTGTCAGTTTTTTCATTGAAAAAATTCAATGCTCCAATCAACATATTATTAGAAATATTATCTAAGTGTCCACGGAATTTTAACCATGGACCTGCCATAGAAATATGATCAGTAGTACATTTCCCTTTTGCTTTAATCAATAATTTCAATCCTTTTAAATCAGTTCCCTCCCAAGCTGCAAAAGGATCTAATAATTGTAACCGTTTGCTAGTAGGATCTACTTTTACAGAAATGCCAGTTCCGTCTAATGCTGGAGCTTGAAAACCTGCATCTTCAACTGCAAAACCTCTTGCTGGTAATTCCATACCGGTAGGCTCATCTAATTTTACTTGTTCACCTTTTTCATTGGTTAAATAATCGGTAATCGGATTAAATGTTAGATCTCCGGCAATTGCTAAAGCGGTTACTAATTCTGGACTAGCTACGAATGCCATTGTATTTGGATTGCCATCTGCACGTTTTGCAAAATTTCTATTGAAACTATGTACAATTGTATTTCGTTCTTGCCTTTCAGCACCTACTCTGTCCCACATTCCAATACATGGACCACATGCATTTGCAAAAACAGTAGCGCCAATTTTATCAAACTCTTCTAAAAATCCATCTCTTTCAATAGTAAAGCGAACCTGTTCGCTACCTGGAGTGATAGTATATTCCGATTTAATTTTTAAACCTTTTTCAGTTACTTGTTTTGCTAAACTTACTGCCCTGCTAATATCTTCATAAGAAGAATTAGTACAACTACCAATTAAACCAACTTCTACTTTTGTTGGCCATCCGTTTGCAGCGGCAACTTCTTTCATTTTTGAAATAGGTGTTGCCAAATCTGGAGTAAATGGTCCATTTAAATGTGGCTCTAATTCGGATAAATTGATTTCAATAACTTGATCAAAATATTTTTCTGGAGAATCATATACTTCTTCATCTGCATTTAAATAATCGCTTATTCCATCAGCAAGATTCGCTATTTCTTCTCTACCAGTTGCTTTTAAATACCTACCCATACTTGCATCATAACCAAATGTTGAAGTAGTGGCACCAATTTCTGCACCCATATTACAAATGGTTCCTTTACCTGTACAACTCATACTTGTAGCACCTTCACCAAAATATTCAACAATTGCACCAGTACCACCTTTAACGGTTAAAATACCTGCAACTTTTAATATAACATCTTTAGGAGCAGTCCATCCACTTAACTTGCCTGTTAATTTTACTCCTATTAATTTAGGCCATTTTAATTCCCAGGGTAGTCCAGCCATTACATCACAAGCATCTGCACCTCCAACACCTATGGCAATCATTCCTAAACCACCTGCATTAACAGTATGAGAATCAGTTCCAATCATTAATCCACCTGGAAATGCATAGTTTTCTAAAACTACTTGATGAATTATACCAGCACCAGGTTTCCAAAATCCTAAGCCATATTTATTAGATACTGATGCCAAAAAATCATAAACCTCCTTGCTTTCAGCATTGGCTACTTGTAAATCTTGCTTCGCTTCAACTTTTGCCATAATCAAATGATCACAGTGTACAGTTGAAGGAACAGCTACTTTCGGCCTACCTGCTTGCATAAATTGTAATAATGCCATTTGAGCAGTTGCATCTTGCATTGCTACACGATCTGGAGCAAAATCAACATAACTTTTGCCTCTTTCAAAGTTTACTAATGCCTGATCTGCATGTAAATGGGCAAAAAGAATTTTTTCAGACAAAGTAAGTGGACGAGCCAATGTTTTCCTTGCTGCGTTTACTTTTGCAGGCATTTCAGCATACAATTTTTTAATCATGTCAATGTCAAAAGCCATAGAGTTGCAATTTTATGGGCAAATTTACAAAAAAACATGCGCTTCTTTACCTATCAACTGAACTTTTATCAGAGGAATCTGTCTAAATTTGTGTAAATCTAATTTCCACAAGAAACTATACTCAAATACTATGAAAAAAATCAGGGAATTTTTAGAGTTGAATGCTTTTGGAGTTTGCACTGCTATTGGCGAAAAATTTGGTATTGCTTCCTCTAAAATTAGGATGTGGTTTATCTATATCTCATTTCTTACACTAGGCTCTCCTGTTCTTCTTTATATGATTCTTGCTTTTTGGATGAATATTAAAAATTATATCTTAGCTGGGAAAAGAAATCCATTAAGAAATCTTTAGTTCTTCTTTACTTCCTTTGCCCAAGAATCTTTAAGCGTTACCGTTCTATTGAAAACTAATTGATCTGCTGTTGTGTCCCTATCAATTACAAAATAGCCTTTTCTAAGAAATTGAAATTTATGCTCTTGCGAATCATTCGCTAAAGCTGGTTCTGCAAATGCAGTATGAATTATTTGAAGTGACTCTGGATTAATGTGATCTTTAAAGTCTCCATCAACATTAGCTACATCTTCTACTTTAAATAATCTCTCATATAAGCGTACTTCAGCTTTAATAGCATGTTGAGCACTTACCCAGTGTAGCGTTCCTTTTACATGAATACCTGAAGTATCTGATCCACTTTTACTTTCTGGAATATAAGTGCAGTGTACTTCTACAATGTTTCCTGAATTATCTTTTATAATTTCTTCACACTTAATTATATAAGCACTTTTTAGTCGAACCATTTGTCCGGGAGATAACCTGAAATATTTTTTTGGAACAATTTCCATAAAATCGTCTTGCTCAATATATATTTCTTTGCTAAATGGTATTTCTCTTTTTCCGCCATTTTCATCTTCTGGATTATTTTCACTGATCAACATTTCAACACCTTTCTCGTAATTAGTAATCACAATTTTTAATGGATTAAAAACCACCATTCTGCGTTGAGCAGTTTTATTAAGTTCTTCTCTTACACAAAATTCTAATAACCCAACATCAATTAAATTTTCTCTTTTTGCAACTCCTATCCTATCGCAAAAATCTC
>JBKJQV010000003.1:0-7653 GCA_046593815.1 Sediminibacterium sp.
CTCAAATAGAAGTAACAGTAGGTACTAATCCAAACGGCATAACTGCAAAGGAATTTTTAGCGAACAAAAAACAACCCCCTCCTGTATCTAAGGTAGTAGGTGAGGTAGGTAATAGTGTAGGGGGAGATAAAAATGTATTATATAGAGGTGGACACGAAATAGATGATAGTAAAATAAAAGACGATGGTATTTCTTTATCAAAAAGTAAGGATATTGGGGAGTATTGGGCTTCATCAAAAGTAGGCGGGAAATTGTTTAAGTATAAAATATCCGAGGATGCTAATATATTAACCGACATACCTGCTGATTTAATACCAAAAGAAAGAGCAACAGAGCAGGATAAAATGAGGATTGTTAATTATGCAAAAGTAAAAGGGTATGATGGAGTTGATTTGAGCAAGGTATTAAGAGAAAACGAAGTAAGAGTTTTTAATAAAAAATCATTAACGAAAATTGAAGATAGTGTAGGGGGAGATAAGAGTGCATTAAAAGATGTAGAGAGTACTGCTAAAGCGTTGGGGAGTGTAAAAGGAATAGAGGGGAAATTGATTTACAAAGAAGCTGAAAAAGCAGGGAGTGAGAATAATGATTTTAATGAAAATATGGAGGATTATAAATCTGACATTGAAAATAAAGAGTATATATTATTAGACATAGAAATAGAAGATTTATTAAAAAGGGATGAGGATTTGAGAAATACAGTTGAAGATGTTGTTGAGGGAGATAAAAAAAGAGAAATAAAGCAACCTATTATTGTTGGCTATGCCGAAAGAGATTCTTTTCAATCAGTTGAAAATGGGGTTATAGATGGGTTTCATAGAGTTGAACAAGCTATTATTAATGGGCAAAAAACAATAAAAGCGTATGTACCTAAAACGTCATCTTTAATATCAGAAGCCTACCACAAAGCCAAAGCAGATGGCACTAACCCTGAACTAACAAAAGCCGTAGAATCCCTACTAAAAGAACAACCCACAGAACCCATACAATCTAAGGTAGAACAAACCACTCCTGTATCTAAGGTAGTAGGTGAGGGAGGAGCAATGAGTAAAACTTTTATACATGAAACTAATGCAGATAGTTTTGATAGTTTTGATATAGAGAAAGCGGGAAGTGGGCAAGGTGATAATTGGTTAGGTAAAGGGGTTTACTTACAAGAAGAAGGGACGTTCAAAATTGAAAAATATGGGAAAAACAAAATAGCAACTAAGCTAAATCCTAAAGCAAAAATATTTGAAGTAAAAAATACACCCGATGGGGAATATAGAGATTCATTTGTTGAATGGGCTGTAAAAAATACAGAAGTAGGTAAAAGAAAAGCGAAAGAAAGATTGGACGATGGACTTTCTTTAGATAACTTATTGCCAAGAGATATATTAAAAAGAAATACAGAAGCAGTAGATAAATTAAAAGAACAAGGCTATGATGGAATTTTAATAGATGGTGAGTTAGTAGTTTATAATCCCAAAGTTTTAGAAATACAAAAATCCAAACCCACAGAACCCATACAATCTAAGGTAGATAATAGTGTAGGGGGAGATAAGAGTGCATTGGGAGATGTAGAGAGTACAGCAAAAGCATTGGAAGGGAACGGGAATTGGAATATATCTGATTTGCGAAATGAAGAAAACCAATCCTCTTTTTTAAAAGAGGCAATTCAGCGAGTGAAAGAAGGAAAGAAGGCTAAAACGGGTGAGCCGATTGATATACATATTAACGATAACGGAACTATTGGTATTGATAATGGCAACCATAGAATGGCTGATGCGTTAATAAATGGGGATAAGAAAGTAAAAGTAAAAGTTATTAACGCTAAAAAAGTTTCCGAAGCCTACCACAAAGCCAAAGCAGATGGAAGCAATCCTGAGCTCGTAAAAGCAGTAGAATCCCTACTAAAAGAACAACCCACAGAAAATGTTAGTGTAGGGGGAGATAAGAGTGCATTGGGAGATGTAGAGAGTACAGCAAAAGCGTTAGAAGGGAATTTTAAAAATAAAATTAAAACGCCAAATGATATTCCAAATACATTAGGCACACATCTTCAAAACTTAACAGATGGGGCTTGGCTAATAAGAGATGGAGATAAAGCGGAGGAGTGGGTAGACCTTGTTAATAATTCCATTAAGGAAATAAAAGAGGTAGCAAAAGTTGTTCCTTACCCAAAAGATGTAAGTAAAATAATTTATGAAATTGAGGCAAAAGTTTCTAAAGGCAATTATGATATATCAAAAGAAGTTTCTGAGTTAAGCAAACAAACTAAAGGAGCTTTTAAATCAAAAGGAATAGAAGGGTGGGGAGTTAATGAAATTGCCGAAGCCTATCACAAAGCCAAAGCAGATGGTACTAACCCTGAACTAACAAAAGCCGTAGAATCCCTACTAAAAGAACAACCAGATAAAGCAGAAAACAACGTAACTTTACAAAATGATGGAGAACTTACAGAGCGATTACCTAACACCTTATCACCAACAGAGAAACAAGGAAGCATTGCAGGGGGTGAAAACAATGCAGCAGCAACCGCTATCACGGGAGCAATTCATAAATCAGTCGAAGAAGCTGGAGCAGGAGGCAAAAAGCTATCGCCAGACCAAGTAAGACAAAAGGAAGAAGTTGAACTTAAAAAATATGCAGAAGATAATGGCATATTAATAGATAATGATTATGGTAAACCTGACCATTACGGAAATGAACAGGATGTATATGTTAATCCTGATGAAAAAACGGTAACTAAAATAAACAACAATCCTGTTCACGATACATGGAATGATTTCTTTCATAGAATAGCTATTCATAATTCTTTATTTCCAGATGTAGCATATAAGCTACTAGGCTTTTCTGAAAGAGATGGACATTTTGCTGCGGTATTAGAACAGCCGATGATAACTAAAGGCAAAGAACCAGTAAAATTTTCAGAGGTAACGGACGAATTGAGTAAAATGGGATTTGAACTATCCGAAGACCCTAAAGATTTTAGCTCAAGTCAAGATTATGAAAATAAAAAATCAAGTACTGTTTTTGTTAATAAAAAAACAGGAGTTAAAGTATCTGATTTACATGGTGAAAATGTAATGAGAGGAATTGATGGCAATATCCATTTTATAGATCCAATAATTACTATTGATAAAAACAGAACTATATCAAATACTGAAAGCAACAAGGGCGATAAGCAAGCCCCCACGCAATCCAAGTCAGAAGACAATATTAATTTAAAAGAAATTCAAAAAAATATTTTACCTAAAGACTTATCAAGATTTCAGGACTTATCTAATTCATTACTTGAAGGGCAACAATTATTAAAAGACAATGTAGATGCTTCAGGAGTTAAATTAACTAAAGAAAAAAGAGAGCAAATACAAGAATCAGTTGAATCTACTAAGCAAAAAATTAGCAATTTATCTAAAAATAACGTAACTTCACAAAATGAAAATAATGAAAAAATTAAGCTCACAAGATTATCAGAAGCAGAAGAGTTTTCAGACAACATAAATTTAGCCAATAATTTCACTACTGGGAAGAACAACCCCAATCAAGATGGAGCTGATTCCCTTAGTGATGGAACAAACAAGGTAAATATCGTTGTAGACGGCATGGGCGGCATGGCAGACGGACATGGCGCAATGAAGCTTATTATGGATTCATTATCCAGAGAGTTATCTGCAATTGATTTAAATGCCAAAACAGAAGACCTAGTAAAAGCCATTCAAAAAATAGTGGATACCGTTCAAAAAGATGTAATGAATGGACTTGTTCCGAATAGTGGAGCGGCTGTAACATTTTCAATTGTAAAACCTGATGGGACTGCTATTATAGCCAGCATGGGAGATACCAGGGCTTATGTCATAGGAAAGGATGGGTCAATAAATGTTGCTACGGTAGACAACACAGGAGGGTATAAAGCCAATAGCCTGGAAGAAGTAAATAACCAAAGAGGCGAGGATGCCAATGCATTAGATCAACTAAACCAACCAATTAAAAATGATAGAATAGGTAATAAATTCTATAATCGTAATATAGTTGACAATGTCTTTATAAGTGATCCCAGAGCAACAGTAAAAGCAGGAATTACAGTTTTGCAATTAAATGATGGAGATACATTATTATTGACATCTGACGGAGTACACGACAACTTGACAACGAATGAAATAAAAGATGCTTTTGACAAAGGAGGAACTAAAAATGTATTACATTGGGCAAAAACACGAAGCAACGAATATGGCCACGTAAGAAGCAAGCCAGATGATATTACAGTTTCTAGTCATAAAGTAGTCATACTTAAAGAAAATCAAGCGCCAGTCCAAAACACATTAAGTAAAAAGAAGGACAACTCCCAAATAAAAAGCAATATTGATGAATCTCTTAGTCAAGAAGAAAAAGCAGATCAATTAAGAATATTATCAGAGCAGAATAAGCCTGTAATTGATCAAATGCTTAAAGAGATAGACAAAGAGCTGGGTACAACAAGTGGCACATCTTTTAAATCCAAGCAAGGAATTATCGACAAAGCCAACAGAGCATCCATAAAAAGAGATAAGCCTTGGTTTGACGTAGAGCACGTAAGAGATTCTTTTCGTTTTAAAACGGTTATATCGTCTTTGGATCAATTGCCATTAATATTTGAGCATTTGAAAAAAAGCGGATTACAGATAGTAAAAGCTGATTTTGAAAAACTATTCAATCCTAAAGAATGGGGATGGAGAATTCCTTCTGTAGATTTAAAAATGCCTAATGGGCAAATAGTTGAATATTATTTTCCAATAGAGGAAATCGAAAAGGCGAAAAAGAATGGAAACCATGCTCTTTTTGAGAAATGGAGAAATGTAGACTTATCTAATGCTACTGAGGAACAAGTAAGACAATATACTGAAGATGCAGAACAAAGCTATGCTGATTATCAGAAAGCATGGGAAGATTACCATGAAAGATCAGGATTATCAGAAAGCGCAACTCGTGCTAAATTCGACCAATGGCTTTTATCTTTAACCGATGATGCCGGTGTAAAATTATCCTTTAGATCGTCTGCGTCAGGAGCTCCACGACTCCATGACGAGCCATCATATACTAACGAAAAGAATTTATCGCCTTCGGTCCAAGTTACCCAAGCCGAGCCACCATCTGTAAGTGATACACGTGATTTGCCTCTCATACCGGTAAAGGTACAACCAAAAATCGAAAATGTCAATACCTATACGCCAGGATATGATTGGTATGGAGATGATGATGGATTATTTGTTGCTCCAGAAAGCCAACCTACGGTAAATAATGATATCTTTGATTCAAAATTACAAGAAAATGAAAAAGAAAATAATCAACCGTCCCCCACAGACGGAGAACGAAATCAGAGCGTACCAAAAGTTACAGCGGATAGCAAACAACCTAGTCCGCAAAAAACAAGAAGAAGGTCAAAAGGAACCCCGAAAGCTAGAAGAATAAGCAAAAGCGAAGACAAAAGACTAGCTTTATTGATAGATCCAACAGACCCAATAGACTATGCAATGCAAGGATTTATTGATGGCAGAAAATTAACATACCAAGCTATGGCTACTGTTTTTACTAATTGGAAAGGAGTGAAACAAAGCGACTTTAAAAAGGTAATGAATCAAAGACTCAGGATGCAAGATAGCAGGAGGGGACATCCGTCTTTGCCAAAAATGGCAAAAGCATTGTGGGATGGACAAGAAGACATTTTCGGAGAAAATAGATTTACTGAAGATCAAATAGTTGAGGGCATAAAGGCAGCACTAGATTCAAGTAAAAGCGAAGAACGCATGATGGATGCATTGCATTATAAGTATAAAACATATTTCGATCCAATGAGTGAATACTCTGCACTTGAAAGAGAATACACAGATGAAGTAAATAAAATAGCAGAAGAAACATATGCGACAACGCCAATTGAAGAAATAAATTCAGCTACGGATGAAGAAATTGAAAAAATAATAGAAGAAAATACAGGCGAAAAATATAAACCAACACAACAAGAAATAGATGATGGATCATTTGATGAAGATGGAACTTTTTTAGTATTTAAATTAGCGGCAGTAAGCACAGAAACGAATGAATCACTAAAAGAACAAGAACACAAAAAAAATTGCTAATAAATGGCTAGACCTTGCCCACATAAAAAATCACCAGAATTCATTAGAATCCAAAATCTTACTGGATTGGAACCAAGCGAAATAAGCATGGCTATTAATATATGGCAAGACCATAACCAAACTAATGAGTGGCCTAGTGCATTGCAAGTAGCGGCAATGGCAAAAAACAGACAATCATATGGAGGAATGGATCAGTATCTTGCTGCTATTTCTCAACCATTAAGGAAGGTAGATCTTGCATCTGCTCTTGCTAATTTGCCAAAAAGAATAGAAGCAATTTCATCTGTACTTAACAATATACTTCCTGGTGTTAAATTTATTTTGCATAAATCGGATGAATCAGCTATAGCGGCACAGAAAGAAGCGCGTCCAAACGATAAGCAAGAAAAAGCGGATGCATTTTGGAATAGTGATAAAAAACAAATACACTTAAATATTCCTAGCATTGTCAGATCAATGTCTATTCGAAGAAAAGCTGCTATAAATGATGCAGAGCACGAAGCCGTTCACCCTATATTGGAAGCACTTGAATCTATTTCGCCAGGAACAATTGGATCCCTTTATGATTCATTAATTGGCGTTGAAAAGGAATTTGGACTAGATGGAGCTTACACGAAAGTATTTGCAGGTAAGTATAATTCCAATGTACAAAAAGAAGAAGCAATAACAGAATTCATAGCTGATATTGCTTCCGGGGCAATAAATTTAAAAAATGCGAGCAAAACTAGACTGGAATTAATTTCTCAATTTTTTGTCGATCTATTCAAAGGACTTGGAATAAATATAAAACCATATATAAAAAATCCTGCACAAATTGTTAAACTTGCGAATGATATTAAAGAATCATTTGCTGGAAACAAGGAATTAAAAATAGGAGACTATAAAGTTACAAAAAACAAAGGCTTAAAATTTTCCCTAGCTGGCGAACAAGGAGCAAGAGAGCTTGACAGAACAGAAAATGTTTCTACTAGAATAGACAATTTAGGTTTAGCGAGAAAAATGACACAAGCAAAAAACTCTGTTCGTCATATAAAAGCTGAAACTAGCTGGGAAAAAGGAACTGACGGAAAATGGAAATATGAAATGCAAGATGTGATTGCAAGAGAAGGCGTTGATCAAGCTATATTTAGGACTGCTGTTAATGCGCAAACACAAATAAAAATTCTTAACAATAATAAAGACTACGACAAAGCAAAAAGAGCGCCACTTATTGCTGCCATAGAAAATTTATATAAAGAACTGGGATACGAACCATTTGAAAGAGAAAACGGAAGAAAAATATCAGAAGCCCTTATTAAAAATAATGAAGCATTGCTTCCTACACCTACTATTACTTCGCGCATTATTAAATGGAAAGAAATAAGAAAAGAAGGAATAGCGCAATTGGTTGATGTTGTTTCTGGTGATATACTAGATTCTTATCCTCAATTAAAAAAAGCTAAAATAGACTTTGCGAAACTACCTAAAGGAATAGACGCAGTTTGGAATCAAACCACTAAAACTATTCAAGTTTCAAATGATTTAAAAAATCATGAAACAGCAATAAGATCTGGAATTG
>JBKJQV010000009.1:0-15320 GCA_046593815.1 Sediminibacterium sp.
ATCTTATCTGAAGATGCTTATGCATATGTTGAAGCACTTAAATTGGAATTAAAGAAAGAAGCTGGCTTAAAAAAAGACGAAAACGGAAAGGAAGTATATAAAGAAGATGATTTGGATGCTGCAACTCGTTTGTTTCTATCTAATCCACCAGAAGGAAAAGGTAAGGGCAAAGATTTGTTTGCAAAATTAAAATCATTCAAAGAGCAATTGATGGCAATAGACCCAACTATCGCTAAAGAAGTAGGGCCAACTTTGCCTTTAGATCTACCAGATGCTAAAGACGAAAAGGCAATTAGAGATTGGGCATTTTCTTTCTTTCATATGACGCCAACAGTTGCTGGTATTACCATTTTGAGTAAGTTTCAGAATGATATCAAAAATAGTGAAGCTCAGGTTGTAGAATATTGCCATAAAGAAATTGGTGAAGTAGAATTGGTATATGATCAATTTCAGGCAATAGCAAACGCTAACGCTAGTTATATTATGCCAGGTGAAGAAATTATAATTAATGCTGGTGTAGGTGCTTTTAATAGTGCATCAAAGCCAAATGTTTCTGTTGACGGAACTGGTGCAACTCCAACACCCGATGGTTCTTTTGAATATAAATTTAAACCATCTAGTTCTGGTATGAAGCGAGTAAATATCTCATTCGTAAAGCCAGACGGAACAACTGCTAGTGTTACAAAAGAAATTAAATATACAGTTGGTGTACCTTCTGGTTTGGTAGTTTCTACCGATAAAACAAGGGTATTTTACCAAGGCTTAGATAACCCAGTAAGCATTACTGGCGGCGGTGGTGATGAAAAAGTTTCTGTAAGTATTGAAGGAAACGGAGTAAGCTTTACAAAATCAGGACCTGGTCAATATTTAGTTACTTGTTCTCAATTAGGTGTTGCAAACGTAACAGCTAATGACGGAAAGAATTCTCAAAAAGTAATCATTCCTATTAAAAGAGTTCCAAATCCTTTAGCTACAGTTGGTAGTAAAGCAGGTGGACCTATTGGAGCAAATGTATTTCGTGTTCAGAAAGGTGTAGCTGCTGAATTAAAAGACTTTGTATTTGAAGGAGTTAAATATGAAGTGATTGCATTTACATTAATTTGTACTGGTAAAGGTTTTGAAGAAAGTGGATTTGGAATTGCTGAAGTTTCTGGCGCATATTTTTCGCCAGAAGCAAAAGTATTAATTAATAAATGTCAGGCAGGTTCTACCGTTGTAATTGACGAAATCAAAGTGAAAGGCCCAGGTGGTACAAGGTTGTTGGATCAAAATATTTCGTTTACTCTTCAATAATAAGCGTATGAAAAAGTTGTTTTTAAATGTATTGGTAGTAGGAGTTTCTCTGTTTTTAATTGTACAATTACAAGCACAGTCTAGGTACAAAACTGCTGCAACAACTAAACCTAAGCCTGCAACAACTGCGGCACAAACGCCTACTACAAACGCTCCTGCTAAAAAAACAGGAACAACAACTTCTAAATATGCTAATGCAAACACTGCAAAAGCTGCAACAGATACAGGCATTAAAAACCCAACTACTCCTAGTACAACACCAGTAACTGGTTCGTCTAAATACAGGCCAGGTAATAATACCAATCCAGCACCTGTTGCAACATCTACTACTTCATCTAGTGTATCATCAGGAACTGTGTCTATTTCTTATGACACTACAATTCAGGGCGGTTTTGATGTGAAGCCAGAAATTTCTCTTAGAAATAATTTTGCAGTTGATAGAAGTCAATCTAAAGATCGTAAGCCATTAGAGTACGAAGATATTCGTGAAGACGATGCATTGTTTAGTCACTTTGTTTGGAGAGAAATTGATGGAAGAGAAAAAATTAATCAATCTTTTATTTATCCTGGAAAAGATGATAACGGAGACCAGCGTTTTTTCTCCATTTTATTAAGTGCCATTAAGAATGATAGTGTAGTTGCTTTTTCTCCAGATAATGATCGTTTTACAATCCCGCTTACTGTAAACCAAGTAATGGCATTAACAGGTGGAGCATTTGATACTGTAGAATCAGTTGATCCTATTTCTGGTGTGGTAGAAAAAATCATTACAAAGAAACCAAAATTTAGTCCCGATTCTGTATACACTTTTAGAATTAAGGAGCAAGTTATTTTTGATAAAGAATCAAGCAGATTATTTACAAGAATTATTGGTATTGCTCCTATTGCTAAGCAAGTAGTTGCTGGTAAGTCGTTACCTAGAACTTTATTCTGGGTGTACTATCCCGATATGCGTAAAACACTAAGCAAATTTGAAGTGTATAATCCTAAAAACTTTGCTTCTAGGATGACTTGGGAAGAATTGTTTGAAAGCCGTATATTTTCTAGTTATATAACTAAATCTACTATGGGCAATCCAAATGATAGAACTATAAGTGCAATGATAAAAGATCCTTTATTCCGTTTATTGGAAGGAGAAAACATAAAGCAAAAGATTTTTAATTACGAACAAGACCTTTGGGCATACTAAGTAGTAGGTAAATTATTGAAAAAGGGAGCAATTTGCTCCCTTTTTTAGTTTAAACTAGCTGTTAATAAATTTTTTGTTAAGGGTTTTATAATAAAATGATCACATTTCCTTAACTTAGCTCTGGTTTTTCATAGGATATTGGATTTTAAAAACGGGGCTGGATTTTTATCCTGGCCCCTTTATTTTTTATACCCTATCCAAGAAAACTGCAACTATTAACTTTTTGGTTGTCTGAAGTAATAATATATGATCTTGGCCTTACTGGCGCCAATAATATTGGCCAAAGTAGTTTCTTCTTGATCTTGGATATTTTTGATCGATTTAAATGTCTTTAATAACTGTACAATAGTTTGTGCACCAATTCCAGGAATCTGCTCCATTTCATTTTTAAAAGCTCCTTTTGATCGTAAGCTGCGATGAAATTCAATACCATACCTATGAACTTCATCTCTAATGCGCCTTACAAGTTTTAATGAATCGCTGTTCCAAGGAATTTTGATGGATAATGTATCGTTTTGAAAAAATAATTCCTCTTCATTTTTTGCTAATCCTACAAAAGTTGTAACGCCATTCAATCCTAATTCATTAATGCTTTCTAAAGCAGCATTTAATTGCCCCTTACCCCCATCTATAATAACTAATTGAGGAAATGCCTCATCCTCTTCTTTTAGACGCTTATATCGCCTGTAAACCACCTCTTTCATAGTGGCAAAGTCGTTTATTCCAACAACCGATTTTACATTATACTTTCTATAATCGTTTTTTGATGGAACCCCATTTTTAAAACAAATCATTGCTGAAACAGGATATGCTCCTTGAAAATTAGAGTTATCAAAACATTCAATATGTACAGGAACTTCAGGTAACTGTAAATATTGCTGTAATTCATACAAAACTTTTTTCTGTTCAAATTCAGTTTTGCCTTCTAGATGAAGTAATTTTTTCTTTCTCAACTCATCTTTAAAATAAGTTACATTTTTTATTGAGAGATCAATTAACTTCTTTTTATCTGCTGTTTTAGGAACAGTAATTGTTATAGAAGTATCGGGGTATTCTATTAAGAATGGCACAACAATTTCTTTGGATGTACTATTGAATAAAGTTCTGAGATTGCCAATTACCAATATGAGCAATTCTTCTTCAGTTTCTTCTAGCTTAGTTTCAACAGGAACAGTATGAGTTTGAACAATTGTTCCATTCTGTACCATCAAATAATTTACATAAGCTTTATCACCATCTTTTAAAATCGAGAACACATCTAAATTAGTAAGGTATTTACTTACCACAACAGATTTTGATTGATAGTTCTCAAGGCTTTCAATTTTCTTTTTAATTGATTCTGCTTTTTCAAAATCTAAGTCAGCAGCATATTGCTGCATTGTAGTTTTAAAATGTTGAATTACAGATCCAACATTTCCTTTAAGCACATTTTTTACTAATTGTAAACCTTCTTCATAATTATTGGCATCTTGCAATCCTTCGCAAGGTCCTTTACAATTTCCTAAATGGTATTCTAAACAAACTTTAAATTTCCCTTTTTTAATATTTTGATCTGATAAATTTAGTTTGCAATTGCGCAAGGGAATATACTGTTTTACAAAAGTAAGTAGCTCTTTTACCATTCTGGGGTCGGTAAATGGTCCAATGTATTCCGAACCATCATTCAATTTTTTACGAGTTAAAAAAATCCTTGGAAATGGCTCTTTTTTAATTACAATAAAAGGATATGTTTTATCATCTTTTAAATTAATATTGTATTTGGGTTGGTATTCTTTTATTAATGCATTTTCTAATAGAAAAGCATCCTGTTCGGTATCAACTATTGTAAATTCAATTGTGTGAATACGTTGAACTAGTTCAAATGTTTTTTGACCAACAAAGTTTTTATTAAAATAGGAACCTACTCTTTTTCTTAAACTTTTTGCTTTACCAACATATATTAAAACCCCTTCGTTATTAAAGTATTTATAAATGCCGGGGTTAACAGGAATTGTATGCGCTATTTGTTGAAAAAATTCCTGAGTCATTTATTTGCGTCTTTATTCCAACTAATTAAAACTACCTCATTGGTAATTTTACCTTCAATTTCTTTTGAAATAGTATATTGAAATTGATGATCTGCTTCCCAATTAATTTGTTGAGTTGTAACAACTCCATTTGCTTTATTTACATTGCGCATTAAAACCCTTTTAATAATTTTAGTTTCTTCACTTAATAAAATATCTATTCTTTGTAAAGGTATTGATGCGTTTATTGCAGTATAATTAATTGTATAGCTATCTGTGCTTAAATCTTGATAAACAACTTCTTTGTATAACTGTTTATTTTTAGTAAAATTTTTTGAAATGGATAAAATTTTTGAAGCATCTAATAAAAATATTTCTTTATCTATTACTTTGTTATTTGTAGATGTATCACCTGATATGGTTTTTTGAATAATAAAATTTCGAAGATCAACATATTTCATTTGCTCTGAAATAAAATTATCTAAAGGATAAAATTTAGCAGTATCGGATATAGGTAATTTTGTAGCATCTTGCTGTTTTTTTGATTGCTTACAAGCTATTACCGTTATAAATAAAAAGAATGTAAAAAAGATAGTTGATTTAAACATGTTGCAAAACTATCCAAAATTTAGACTATTTCCATTGACGCGTAATTCCTAATCTAATACCATAGTCTAACAAATGTTCCTTAATAGGATATTGGTCGTTGTAAGAAGGAAGATGTTGGAATCTAACTTGTGGGCCAATTTGCCAAAGGTTGGCTCCACTTTTATACGAAAAGTTAATACCGGCACTTGTATTAATATTCCATTTGCGCAATAACCCATTGCCATCAGTATAATTTTTGTAATCTGTTGAAAGTAAAAAAGTACTGTTATTAATTGAATAAGTTGGTTGTACAGACGCCTCAGCATTTAAACCAACTCTATTACCTCTTAAAATTTCCCATTGAATACCTATAGGAATTGAAACCTGGTAAGTTTGGTTATTCAATTGCTCTGATTTGTAGCCTGCATTATTATTATAGCTAGAAAACAGATTAATTGTTTGTATCCCACTGTTATTTATTAGGGCTAGCGTACTTACATCTCTTGTTGCTGTTTTAAATGTTTCAATATGATATTGACGAACATTTAATTGTACACCAGTTTTAAGTTTTAGTCTATTAGAGATATTGTATAATGCAGCTAGGCCAATTTCTAATCCAAAAGCAGGACTATGTCTAACAATATCATTTACTGTTGCAGAATAATTTAAACCTAAAGGGATATTCTGACTATTTGCGCTTTGAACTGCACTTGGCTGAATTACATCTTTTACTTCTGCATCTGAGAGAGTACGATAGCTTTTAGAAGGAGTAACATAAAATTGAAATCCAACTCTAGAAACCTTTTTCCATGGAATAGAAATGGTAGTAGGAATAATATTTTTTAAATAATCTTCTTCTAAAACAGGCTTCTTATCTGTTGGAATAACTTTTAACAAATTAACTTCCTCGTTCATTTTTTCGGACTCTTCACTAACATTAATAGTTTGGAGATTACTAGGTTGTAAAACAATTTCTTTTGTATTTTCAATATTGATTGAATTAGGTAGACTTATTTTTTGTTTATCTAAAGATTCAGGCATTTTTTCTAAACTAACTGTTAACTCCTGACTGCCAATTAATGGATTATATGCGAGTATTGATTCTGATAGCTGATCGTTTTCAATAATTGAGAAAGTTTCTTGAGTAATATTTTGAGGTTCAATAACTCCAAAATAAGGCACAGTATTTTCTTTTGTAGCAACACTGTTGGATGCACTTGCAACTTTTTTAATAACAGTTGATGCAATAGGAGTTGTTATTTTAAAATGTTCTGTAGAGGGTGACATTAATAAAGTAGAAACTGTAAGTCCAGATATAATTAGTAATGCAATAAAAGTAAGTGCGGGCCAAGTTTGGTTCCCATGTATTTCGGTTCTGATATTGCCCCATACATGATCAGACGGATACATGCGATGATGCTTCACCTCATTCTGTAACAGTTGTTTAAATTCGTCGTCTTGGTAATTCTTATATTCCATATAAACAGCTCAGCACTTCTACTTTTTAAACGCAGCCACCCAGTCGAAATTTTCTCTTGGGCGATCTATAATTCTCTTTTTCACTAATATCATCTCTAACATCGACTTTGCCCTTGTATACTGACTTCTACTAGTGCTCTCCTCAATATCTAACATTTCTGCAATCTCTTTATGACTATATCCTTCTAAAGCATACAAGTTCAAAACAGTTTTGTATCCCAAAGGCAAAAGCCGAATACATTCAATAATTTGCCTTGCTTGCATTATAGAAGGAATTGTTTCTTCCTTTACTTCTAAAAATCCAGCATGGTCCAAATCTATACTAGCATTAAATTTTTTATTTTTCTTTAAAAAATTAATACAAGTGTGAACAATAATTCTTCTGATCCATCCCTCAAAAGCACCTCTGTTTTCGAAAGTATGTATCTGAGTAAAAATTTTTATAAAACCCTCTTGCAGCATATCTTCTGCGTCTTCTCTGCTTTGACTAAAACGATAACAAACACTCAGCATTTTGGGACTGTATCTATTGAACAGTTCGCGCTGCGCGGATGCATCATTTTGTAAACAGCCTACTAATATGGCTTGTTCTGTCATTAGAGGGAAATAATTTACCCTAAATATAAGACATATATTCTTCTTATTCGCTGCATGTTTTTGCTGTTTTTAGCGTTTAATTAAAATTAAAATATCCTTTAAATAGGTATTCTTAAGAATAATTTAAATCCTTTGTATACATTTTGGGTTATTTTAGTATCTATATATAGAATTTGTTAATTATTTCTTATGGATAGGAGATCTTTCCTTTCAGCTAAGTCAACCAAAAAGCAAAATACCACTGAAATGGTGGTTTTTACTCCACCTACAACTGGATTAACTCCTTATTCTGGCGCTTTTACCGAATTAGAACTAACACATTTGCTAAAACGAACCATGTTTGGTGTTGCAAAAGCAGATATCAATTATTTTAAAAATAAATCACTAAATCAAACTGTTGATGAATTATTAAATCCAACAGCTCCATTGCCAGATCCGCCTTTAAAAGACTATGCAGTAGGATCTGCATTAGTTCCGGATAATAATATTTTAATAGGCACAACTTGGGTAAACGATTTTAATACAGATGGAACCATTGCAAGTTTAAGAAGGGCTTCATTTAAAAAGTGGTGGATGGGTGTAATGATTAATCAGGATAGAAGTATTCGTGAAAAAATGACTTTTTTTTGGCACAATCATTTTGCCACAGAAACAAATACTATTGGTAATTCGGGATATGTATACAAACATCATCATTTATTGAGAAGTTCTGCACTTGGTAATTTTAAAACACTTACTAAAGCGGTAACATTAGATCCTGCAATGTTGGTTTTTTTAAATGGGCAATCTAATACTTCAAGTGCGCCTGATGAAAATTATGGAAGAGAAGTGCAAGAATTATTTTGTTGTGGTAAAGGGCCGGGTTCACAATACACTGAGGCCGATGTTAAAGCAGCAGCAAGGGTTTTAACGGGTTGGAGAAATAATCCTACTACCAATAGTTCGTATTATACTGAGAGCCGACATGATATTACTAATAAAACTTTTTCTTCTTTTTATAATAATACTGTTATACAAGGGAAAACGGGAGCTACCGGCGGTGATGTAGAAATTGATGCTATGTTAACTATGATTTTTGCTACCCAAGAAGTTGCAAAATATATTTGTAGAAGATTGTATCGTTGGTTTGTTTATTATGATATTGATGCAAGTGTAGAAACCAATATAATTACTCCATTAGCCGATTTACTCCGAACTAATAATTATGAAATAAAACCTGTACTAGCTTCCTTACTAAAGAGTGAACACTTTTTTGATTCACTTTCAAGAGGATGTCAAATAAAAAGTCCAGTTGATTTAGTAGTAGGATTGTGTAGAGAATTTAATGTTGCATTTCAACCATCTTCCGATTATGTTACCAACTATGGTTTTTATAATTATTTGGTTAGCTGGGTTACCAACATGCAACAGAGTATTGGAGATCCGCCAGATGTAAGCGGATGGAAAGCCTATTATCAGGCGCCACAATTTTATCAAATTTGGATTAATAGTGATACGCTGCCAAAAAGAAATCAATATACCGATACATTAATAGTAAATGGATATACTTTTAATAGTAAAAAAATGATCATTGATGGTGCTGAATATGCTAAAACATTATCTAATCCAAGAGATCCAAATAAATTAATAGATGATTTAGTTACAGCAATATATCGAGTTGATTTAACGGCAGCTTCAAAAGCTCAAATAAAAAAAGATATTTTACTAGCTGGTCAGTCTACCGATTTTTATTGGACGGAAGCTTGGGATTTATTTATTTCAACTCCTTCTAATACAACCAACACTACATCTGTAAAAAATAAGATAAGAGATTTAATTAAATACTTGATGAACCTAGCTGAATACCAGCTTTCATAAATAATTGAATATGAAAAGGAGAGATTTTTTGCGAAACACTGTTCCAGTAGGCATTGCATTGCCATCATTGGTAGGTGGATTTTCGTTTAAAGCATTTGGTGCCGACTCTGCTTTTGCTCAATCTCTTTTGTTACCAGTTACTGAAACTGATCATATAGTTGTGATAATTCAATTAAATGGTGGGAATGATGGATTAAATATGGTTATTCCTTTAGAAAATTTTAGCAATTATGCTGCTGCAAGATCCAATATTTACATTCCAGAAAATAATGTGCTCAAATTAAATGGTATTACAAAAACTGGATTACATCCAGCAATGACGGGTTTACAAACAATGTACAATGAAGGAAAACTAAATGTGATACATTCCGTAGGATATCCTCAGCCTAGTTTTTCTCATTTTAGAGCAACTGATATTTGGATGAGTGCAAGTGATAGTGCTACAGTAGTAAATAGTGGATGGGCCGGAAGGTATTTGAATTATGAGTACCCTAATTTTCCGAACGGTTATCCAAATACATCAATGAAAGATCCGTTGGCAATACAAATTGGATCGGCAACTTCATTAACGTTTCAAGGGCCGGCTGTTAATATGGCAATGAGTATTAGTAACCCTTCTACTTTTTATAATTTAATTAATGGGGTTCAAGATCCTGCACCAAATACACCTGCAGGTAAAGAGCTAACTTTTGTGCGACAAATTTCTCAACAAACACAGCAATACGCAACTACAATAAAAGATGCTGCTTCTAAGGTTGTAACACAATCTACTTACCCAACAGCAAATAGCTTAGCAGATCAACTAAAAATTGTAGCTCGCTTAATAAAGGGTGGTTTACAAACAAGGGTTTATATGGTTAACTATGGTGGGTTTGATACACATTCTGCTCAAGTAAATAGCACCGATACCACCATTGGCGCTCATGCAAATTTATTGGGTAATGTAAGCAATGCTATCAAAGCATTTCAGGATGATCTTAAATTTTTAGGGGTAGAAGAAAGAGTTATTGGAATGACTTTTTCAGAGTTTGGTAGAAGAATTAAAAGCAATGCCAGCACTGGTACCGATCATGGAGCAGCAGCCCCATGTTTTGTTTTTGGCAAAAATGTAATTGGTGGGGTTACAGGAGATACGCCCAGTTTTGGAGCCTCAGTTACAGTAAATGATAATGTTCCTTTTCAATATGATTTTAGGAGTATCTATTCTACCATTTTATCGAATTGGCTTTGTGTAAATGATAGTGATTTGCAACAGGTGATGTTGAAGAATTTCCAAAACCTTCCATTAGTAAATATTGCTGGTTGTAAAAAAGCCGTTAATCTTTCAGGAGAAAGTTTAATTAGCAATTACCCCAATCCATTCACCACTAGTACGGTTATTACATTTAAATCGCTTGGTGGGCATACATTGGTTCAAATTCTTGATACATCAGGAAGAGTAATTACCAATTTAACAGACAAAGATTATCCTGCTGGAACATATACCGTTAGCTTTAACGGTGATAATTTGCCAAACGGAGTTTACTATGCTAGGCTTCAAAATATGGCAGTCCAACAAGTACGTTCAATGATTAAAGTTCGATAGTTATTGCTTTTACTTGATTTTTTTGCAACAATGATGTAAATATTTACTTCTTTGCATATATTTGCAACATGGTAGCAATTAAAAACAACATCGGGAAATCGATATTTGCCTTTTTTCTCCTCCTATTATCATCTACTTTTTCAATAGCCAATGTAAATAAGTTGGATAATGACATTGAAAAAAATGGGGTAGTAGAAAAAGCAAGTTTAAGTGGAAAAGTAGTTGATGCCGTTACTAATAATCCATTGGTAGGAGCTGCAATTTATTTGCACGAAGCAAAAGCGGGAACTATTTCTAGTAATGATGGAAGTTTTTCAACTCCAATGGTTCCTTATGGTAAATACCTAGTAGAGATTTCTTTTATTGGATATAAATCAATTTTAGAAACAATAACTATTGGTGCAAATAATACCAGAGAATTTAGATTACAATTAGCAGTTATAGAAAACGAAGCAGTAACTGTTACTGGTGTTGCTTCGGCAGTAAGAACAAAACAAACCGCTCAGCCAGTAAGTATTATTAAAAAGAGTGATTTTCAAAAAACATCGAGCACTAATTTAATTGATGCTTTGAGCAGAATGGTGCCCGGCATTGCTTCTTTAACAACAGGTGCTTCAATTAGTAAACCTATAATTCGTGGACTTGGTTATAACAGGGTAATTACCATTAATGATGGAATACGACAAGAAGGTCAACAATGGGGCGATGAGCATGGTATTGAAATAGACGAAGCAAGTGTTCAAAAAGTAGAAGTATTAAAAGGTCCAGCATCTTTATTATATGGAAGTGATGGCATGGGTGGTGTGATAAATATTATTACCAATAACCCTGTAGAGCAAGGTCGAATTATAGGAAATTTTAATGCAGGATTTTTAGATAACAATGGTTTAATTAGTACCAATGCAAATATTGCAGGCCATTTAAAAAATGGATTTAATTGGAATATATATGGCTCTCTAAAATCTGCAAAAGATTATACAAATAAATACGATGGGAGAGTGTTGAATAGCCGGTTTAACGAGCAAAATGTTGGCGGATACATAGGCATCAATAAATCATGGGGATACAGCCATTTATTGGTGAGTAATTTTAATCAAAACCTAGGATTGGTAGAAGGCGAAAGAGATGCTGCAACTGGTAAATTTTTATTGTTTGCCGGTACTTCTATTGAAAAAATTGCCAACAATGATGAGTTGAATAGCAGATTTATTCAAACGCCTTCTCAAGGAATTAATCATTTTAAAATTGCTTCAGATAATAATATTGCTTTAGGTAGTAACAGATTAACATTCAATATTGGATATCAACAAAACAAACGCAAAGAATTTGGAGATCCTTTTGCAACAACAACCCCAGGGCTATATTTCGATCTTGAAACTGTAAACTATAATTTTCAATTTCATTTCGCAGAAAAGAATGGTTGGAAAACTGCAATTGGTGCCAATGGAATGTTTCAACAAAATAAAAACTTGGGAGATAAAGTATTAATTCCTGAGTACAAACAGTTTGATGGTGGAGTTTTTGTTTATACAAGAAAAACATTCAACAATAAAATTTCTTTGAGTGGTGGATTCCGTGGAGATAATAGAACGTTACAAACCAATGCGTTTAAAAATTCAAGCGGTGTAACCAAGTTCACTCAGTTGAATAAAACATTTGGTGATTTTAGTGGAAGTGTTGGTATAGCTTATGAAGCATCAGAAGCAGTAACAATAAGAGCTAACATTGCAAGAGGTTATAGAGCTCCATCAGTTTCTGAATTAGCAAGTAATGGAGCACATGAAGGAACCAATAGATATGAGTATGGCAATTCAGATTTAAAAACAGAAAATTCTTTACAATTCGATGCAGGTATTGAAGTAAATACACAACACGTTAGTTTACTATTCAATGCATTTTATAACAATATCAACAATTATATATTCTATAGTAAGTTGAGTAAAAAATTGGGCGGAGATAGTACAGTAAAAGTAGATGGACAAGACTTAATGGCTTTTAAATTTAAACAATCAAGTGCAAGATTGTATGGGTTTGAAGCAAAAATAGATTTGCATCCACATCCTTTAGATTGGTTGCATTTTGCCAATACTTTTTCAATGGTAGCAGGAAGGTTTAATGAATCGTTTGAAGGAGTAAATTATATTCCATTTATTCCACCTGCCCGATTATTAACAGAGCTTAAAGGCGAATTTAAAAAAATAGGCGTACTCAAAAATGTATATTTAAAAGGCGAGCTCGATTTTGGTTTTGCACAAAACAGGGTGTTTACTGCTTATGATACAGAAACTGCAACACCTGGTTATACTTTATTAAATTTTGGAACAGGAGGAGATATTACTCAAAAAGGTAAAACACTATTTTCTGTTTTTTTATCGATGAATAATATAACCGATGTAGCTTATCAAAACCACTTAAGCCGATTAAAATACACTGCAGAAAATAATGTAACCGGAAGAACAGGTGTATTTAATATGGGGCGTAATTTTAGCGTTAAAGTAAACGTACCGTTTAGGTTAAGGGTGAAGTAAAAAATACAGCAGCTATTAAACCGTTTTTAGTTTTTTATAATTGGCATTTTAATAAATGATTCGTTGTTATAAATACGAATAGTTGCTTTTTTAAAATCCTTATTAGTTGCTTTATAAATGTCCATAAATTGCTGTGGATTTCTATCAACCAATGGAAACCAACTACTTTGAATTTGCACCATTATTTTATGTCCCTTTTTAAATGTATGGGCAATATCAGGTAAGGTAAATTTTACCAATGTTGGTTTGTTTGGAATAAATGGAGTTGGTTTTTCAAAACTTTCTCTGAATTTACCGCGCATAATTTCTCCTCGTACCAACATTTGGTAGCCATTCATATTGTAATTATTATTATTTTCATAGCTAAAATTATCTGGAAATACATCAATTAATTTCACTACAAAATCTGCATCTGTTGAAGAGATACTTACTTTTAAATTAGCCATTAGTTCGCCACCAAAACTAATATCATCAGATATTGTTGCTGTTTGATAAACCAATACATCTGTTCTTCTGGCTGCAAAGCGTTGATCATCTGTCATGTATTCTCTTGATCTATTAAAAAGAACATCTTCTGTATAAGGAACAGGTTTTGCAGGATCACTAGTGTATTCAGAAAAAGATATGTTGGTAGATTTTGATGGAGTTAAAGAAAGTAAACCATCATTTTGTAAATACATTTTGGATGCTTCAGTTCCTTTAATAGGCCAACTTTCAGATTGAACCCATTTATTAGCTCCTGTAAAAAAAATATTGGCTTCTTTAATCTGATTAATAGCTCCTTTGTCTTTTAAATAATAATTAAAGAAAGGCAATTCCATATTTTTTGAAAACCATTCAGCCGTATTGCTTTCAAATTGTACATTTCCTAATTTGGTTCCATCACCGCTCGACCATTGACCATGGTACCATGGACCCATTACAATTTTATTGTTATTTTTTGATTTAGCATTAATGGCTTTGTATAAGTTCCATGCTCCATAGCAATCTTCTGCATCAAATAAACCACCAACAATTAATGTTGGAATATCTGCAGAAATATTTTGTACAAAATTAGATGGGTTGCGCGCTTTCCAAAATGCATCATAGTTTGGATGGCTCATTAAATCTTTCCAAAATGCAATTGAGTCACCCATTAGTTTAGTAAAGTTTGTAAGCGCTCCGGTACGCAAATAAAATTCATAGCCATCTTTTGTAGGGTAGTTAAATCCTTCTGGTCCAATGGTTGTTGGCTTCGGTCTTGGTTTTCCGAAAGAGCTATAAAATGCAAATGCATCCATCATCATAAATGCTCCATTGTGATGAAAATCGTCGCCTAAAAACCATTCGGTTACGGGTGCTTGCGGACTAACTGCTTTTAATGCAGGATGATTTGAAAGTGCCGCCATTGTTGAATAAAAACCTGGGTATGATGTTCCTTTAACGCCCACTTTTCCATTGTTGTTTGGTATATTTTTAATCATCCAATCAATTGCATCATAAGTATCAGATGACTCATCAATATCTGTATTTGTTTTTTTGTTTGGATTATATGGTCGAACATCTACAAATTCACCTTCACTCATCCATCTGCCTCTTACATCTTGAGTAATAATGATGTAGTTTTCTAATAAGTATTCTTTCCAATGACCAGATTGAAAATTACGCAATTGATTTTCTCCATAAGGAGCGCAAGAATAAGGTGTTCTTGTTAACAATATTGGATGTTTTTCTTCATTGTTTTTAGGAATATAACAAGAAGTAAATAATTTAATTCCATCTCTCATTGGAATCAATACTTCTTTTTTGGTATAATTTTTTGCAAGCCATGCAGAATCAAAAAGTTGCGCTTTGATGATTAAGGGGAAAACTAGTATGAACAGTAATATTTTTTTCATGAACTTTTTATTAGATGTTTAAGGTAAGTATATTATTAGAAGGAGGGAAATGATTTTTAAAACTTGATGTAGCAAAATGCGATAGCAAGTTAAGATATTTCAAATAGTGTCACCCTGAGCTAGTCGAAGGGTGACCTACAATAATTGTATTTCTAAAGTATCTTATAATCCGTTTTTAATACGAGTAAAATAGGTATAAACCGTAATTAATAATTAATTACTTGTTGATAAATTAGTATCGTCTCTCACCTATGTTCCCAAAAGAGAACTGTGCGAAGAAGGATATAGAAATTGGAGGTCGCATTTTGCGACCTCCAATTT
>JBKJQV010000310.1:0-16183 GCA_046593815.1 Sediminibacterium sp.
TAATATTGATTAATTTAAGCTACTCATGAAAAAAAGTATTTCCCTTTTTTATTTAATATTATTTTGTGCTTGCTGCTCTTCACAAGTTCATAATTTCTCTTATAGTAGTAAATTATATTCAACGCAAAAGAACATTAAAGAGGATATGAAAGCTCATGGAGAGTACATTAGTTATAAGCCTTATTTGTTTGAGTTCAATATAGGGTTAAATCAAATTGATTCAATAAATGAAAAAACGAATAATAGATCCACCTTTTTTAGTTATGACACCATCAGTGTTTATTTAATTGACCCAAACAAAAAAATGGTTTTTGAATTTGATTCATTTAAAGTAAACTCAAATATAATTTCAAAGGGTCAATTTGAAGACAAAAAAACAGGCGTACACATTGTAGAAAATAATACAATAAAAGATAGTACTATTTTAAAGGGAAATGCACTAAAAGACACACTGATTTGGGGTAAAAAACTACTTTACTATTCAAATGTTCAAAAAAACAGCAAAAATGCTGATTCTGTAATTGTAACAATATTTTTTATCAATGACTCCAATTTTATTTCTATCCATGATATACCGAATCGTTTAATTAAAGATGAATTGTATAATATGGTTGGGTTTAAAATACACCGTGTAGAAACGAATGAATCGGTAAGCGAAGAGCTGGAAGAAGTTAAAAAATTATCAAGTAGTGATGAAAAAATTTGTGCCGATATGATTAGCCGAATGCATGCTTCAACTAAACCAAAATAAGCGCAATTAATTTATTAATTGGTCATCAAATATAGATATTGTTTCGCCCATACATTGCTTATCTAATCTTTAATGCTTATTGCATTTGGAAGCATTTGTAAAAATTGGTCAGCATTTGAGTAGTTTAGTTTATCGTAGAATATACCTAAACAATTTAGGTTTTTATAATAATTATTTACATGTTGATGGTAATACTTTTCTGATTGAATATACCAGGCAACTTCTCCATGCTTCTCAGCAAGAAACCATTTTTCTAATAACCTTGCAGCTCTTCCATTTCCATCATTAAATGGATGAATTACAGCAAATATTAAATGAATAAAAGATGCATAATAAAAAGTTTCTTCTATTGAAAGTTTATGTTCTAATAGCGTATCAATGTCATTCCAAAGTTTTTCCATCTCTGCTTTTACAATTCCATATGGTGCAGCTTCGTATTGAATTCTGCCTGTATTGTGTTCCATAACAATCATTTCATTTTGTCGGTAAACACCTCTCCATTTTTCAGGTAACAAATGGGTTGTAATAATTGAATGACTTTTTAGAAAATTGGCTTTGCTTAAATTATTCTCTCTTGCAAATAGATATGCCTTAAATAAATCGTTGGGCTTTTCAACGAGTTCTGGCAAATACTCAATATCCTGCATTTTATGTTTTACATAACTGTCGACTTCTATTTGTTCACCCTCTATTCTTGAAGAGGAGATAACGGCAACTGATGTATAAAAAGTAAAACTCTTTGGATTCAGTTCAATTTCTTTCACTTCTTTTAAAACATTATCAAGATCAATTTTTAGTTGCTCTTTATATTGCTCAAAATATTTATCAGATAATATTTCCATGTAATTAAGTGAAATGGAAGCTAAAGATATGATTCTATTCTATGTGTTTCTGGGTTTATAATATTCAATAAAACCTGCTAGTTGTTCAACCAATTAAACTTATTTTCGTAAAAAGCCTTTTATGCGAAAACTCATTGCTACCATTTTATTTTCATTTGCCATTTTATTGATTCATGCACAAACCAATATTGGTTTGCTAAAAGACAATTCCATTAAAAATATTGATGGAAAATACGATAGCTATAAAAATATTGCCCTTCAAATTTGGGGCTTTGCAGAAGTGGGATATAAAGAAGTAAAAAGCTCACAACTCTTGCAAGAAACATTAAAGAACAATGGCTTTTCAATACAATCGGGTGTTGCAGAGATACCTACTGCATTTGTTGCAAGCTATGGTTCCGGCAAACCAGTAATTGCTATACTAGCAGAATACGATGCATTGCCAGGATTATCACAACAAGCTACTCCAGAAAAAATACCAGCCAGTGGTTTGAGTGCAGGACACGGTTGCGGTCACCATTTATTCGGCACCGCATCGGTTGCTGCCGGAATAGAAATAAAACAGTTAATTGAATCTAAACAATTTACTGGCACCGTTCGGGTATATGGTTGTCCTGCTGAAGAAGGTGGTAGTGGAAAAGTGTATTTAGTAAGAGCGGGTTTGTTTAATGATGTAGATGCTGTAGTTCATTGGCATCCTTCTGATAGAAACGGCATTACAATGAATACCGGACTAGCAAATAAATCTGCTAAATTTCGTTTCAATGGACTATCATCTCATGCTTCTGACTCCCCCGAAAAAGGGCGCTCTGCTTTAGATGGCGTTGAAGCAATGGATAATATGGCCAATATGATGCGTGAACATATACCTCAAGAAACGCGCATTCATTATGTAATTACACAAGGAGGTAAAGCACCCAATGTTGTGCCTGAATTTGCAGAAGTTTTTTACTATGTAAGAAATCCTAAAAGAGATTTAGTTGTTAGCATATTTGATAGATTGATCAACACAGCAAAAGGCGCTGCATTGGGTACCGATACCAAGGTAGATTATGAAATTATTGGTGGAACTCATGAGCTATTGATTAATAAAACTTTAGCAGAAAATATGCAAATGAATCTGCAGAAAGTAGGTGGAGTAAATTATACTGCCAGCGAAATTGAGTTTGGTAAAAAAATTCAATCCTCCCTAACTTTTAAAGCACCATTAATTGAAAAAGCAAATACGATAGATCCTTTTCAACAAACGGTTACTGCGAGTGGAGGATCTACTGATGTAGGTGATGTTAGCTTTGCTGTGCCTACTGTAGGACTAGAAGCTGCTACTTGGATCCCGGGCACTCCTGCACATAGCTGGCAAGCTGTTGCATGCGGAGGAACAGAGATAGGCACAAAAGGAATGATGGTTGCAGCCAAAACAATGGCGCTAACTGCAATTGATTTATTTACTAATCCAGCGTTAATAATAAAAGCAAAAGAAGAGTTTAAAATCTCCAAAGGTGATTATAAATACAAAGCTTTATTGGGCGATAGAAAACCCGCGTTGAACTATAGAGACTAGTGTCTATTCTTCGAATCGTTCAGGGCGCATTTACCAACGAATCTTTAGTTTTATTTTGGTGTTGGTGAATGCGCTGCTAGGCTTCGTTTTCCCAACGCTCAGGGCGCATTTGAGGAAATAGCAGCACATCTTGAATAGATACTTGATTGGTCATCATCATGCACAAACGATCTATACCAATGCCAATACCCGAAGTAGGAGGCATACCATATTCTAATGCACGTAAGAAATCATAATCTATAAACATAGCTTCATCATCACCACGCTCCATCAACTTCACCTGCTCCTCAAATCTTTCGCGTTGATCAATTGGATCGTTTAACTCAGTGTAAGCATTTGCTAACTCCTTACCGTTTACCATCAACTCAAAACGCTCTACCAATCCGGGTTTGCTGCGATGCTTTTTGGTAAGCGGACTCATCTCAACCGGATAATCGATTATAAAAGTGGGTTGTATAAAAGTATGCTCGCTCGTTGCTCCAAAAATTTCATCTATTAATTTACCTTTTCCAATAGTTGGAGGAACATCAATTTTTAATTGCTTACAAACACCGCGTAAGCCAGCTTCATCCATTTCACCTACATCAATACCCGTATTTTCTTTAATGGCTTCATGTATACTGATTCGTTTGAAGGGAGCTTTAAAATTGATGATTTTATCTCCCAAAACAACATCAGTTGTTCCATGTAAGGAGATGGCAATTTTTTCGAACAGCTGCTCGGTAATTTCCATCATCCATATATAATCTTTATATGCAGTGTACCATTCTAAAACGGTAAACTCTGGATTATGGGTACGATCCATTCCTTCGTTTCTAAAATTTCTACTGAATTCATATACCCAATCGAACCCGCCTACAATCAATCTCTTTAAATAGAGCTCATTGGCTATTCTTAAATAGAAGGGAACATCTAAAGCGTTATGATGTGTTGTAAACGGTCGAGCAGCAGCACCACCTGGAATGGATTGCAGAACAGGGGTATCTACCTCCAAAGCACCTTTCGCGTTAAGATATTCGCGAATGGTATTGATGATTTTGGTTCTTTTTACAAAAACCTCTTTTACATCGGGATTTACAATTAGGTCGGCATATCGCTGGCGGTACCTGAATTCGGGATCGGTAACCGCATCAAATACATTTCCTTCTTCATCTCTTTTTACAATTGGTAAGGGCTTCAAAGATTTAGTTAATAAAGTAATCGTTTCGGCATGAACGGAAGTCTCTCCAGTTTTTGTAATAAATGCATATCCGGTACAGCCAATTATATCACCTAAATCGAGGCCATGTTTTACAACATCATCAAAAAAAGATTTGTCTTCACCAGTGCAAATATCATCTCGTTTTACATAGAGCTGAATAATGCCTTTGCTGTCTTGAATTTTAATAAAGAAAACTTTTCCTTTATCATTAATGCTCATAATTCTACCAGCAACACATAAGCCAGTAAACTGATCTTTTGTTTCTTCTGAGTATGCATTTTTTATGTCTACCGAAAAATTATTTACAGGATAAAGCGGTGCAGGAAAAGGATCGATACCGGCAGCTTGTAATTTTGCAAGTTTATCTCTGCGAATTAATTCTTGCTCCGAAAAGTGTTGTTGGCTTATCATAATTTTCACTTTGTAATCTACAAAAACAAAAGTCCCGCAGAAGCGAGACTTTGTATATGGATGGGTTAGTAAGTACTAGGAAACAAGTTTCCCTACACAATATTAAATAGACTTTTTACTAATGCAAAAATTTTTTTAAACAATTTTATTAACATTTGGGCTGCCGATGTTAATTAAGAATAGTTTTCAACCTGCATATTTTATAAAAAACAATCCAAATATTTATTCTATAAAGTAAAAATTTAAAAAATAAAATTGATAGAAACACCATGAATAAAGGTTTATAGAAGATAGTGTTTTTTGGTAAATAAAAAACAAGCAGAAAAAAATCAAACATTTTAATAAAAAAAACATCAAAAAAAAGGACAATTATTTTGATGTTGCCCCCAAAAAAAAACTTTAAGAAAAGCCACACTTACTACCTTTAATAGACCAAAAACGAGCAAAATGAAGTTTCCCTCTCCAGTTTCGGTTGAATGGATTGCCAATATGATAAACGCAGAAGTTGTAGGAAAAGCCAATGCAATGATATTTGGCATCAATGAAATTCATAAAGTTGAGCAAGGTGATTTAGTATTTGTAGATCATCCAAAATATTATGATACCTGTTTAAAAAGTGAAGCAGATTTTATTATCATCAACACAAAAGAGGTAATTATTCCTGAAGGGAAAACAATTTTAATTGTTGATGAACCATTTGAAGCTTACTTAAAAATAGTAAATCATTTCAGGCCATTTACTGCTTCTCAAAAAGCAATTAGTGATGATGTAATTATTGGAGAAGGTACTGTAATTATGCCAAATGTTTTTATAGGTAGGGAAGTAGTTATCGGAAAAAATTGTATTATTTATCCAAATGTAACCATCATGGATTTTGCCATAATTGGTAACGATGTGATGATACAATCGGGTACCGTAATTGGGGGCGATGCATTCTATTATAATACCAAAAAAAATCGCGCATTATGGTATAAAAAAATGAAGAGTTGCGGCAATGTTGTAATTGAAGATTCTGTAGAAATTGGGGTTGGTTGTGCAATTGATAGGGGCGTAACGGCTGAAACAAGAATTGGATCAGGAACCAAGATCGATAATATGGTGCATATAGGTCACGACGTATCGGTAGGTAAAAATTGTTTATTTGCTGCTCAGGTAGGAATTGCAGGTGGAACGATTATTGAAGATGGAGTTACGCTTTGGGGGCAGGTTGGGGTTAATAAAACGATTACTTTAGGTGAAAATGCTGTTGTGATGGGTCAGAGTGGAATTACCGCTTCAATAGCTGGCGGGAGAACCTATATGGGCACCCCCGCCGAAGATGTAGCTATTAAAAGAAGAGAGTTCGTTTGGATTAAACGCATTCCAGAACTATGGAAAAAAGTAATGGATTAATTAATTGGATATTCTAAATACCAAAACAGCAATAGCCATGCTGATTAATATCATAGATTATATTTTATACTTAATTCGGCACAAACTCTTTCAATTGATTTTTCAAGAGGAGTATATTTAAAATCGGGAAACCATTTAAGTAACTTATTATTATTGAAATTAACAACTGCCTGTGCTGTTTTAGCCGTTTCTTTAGTAAGCAATGGATCTTTGCCAGTGAAGATTGCTTTAATAGCTTCTAAACGCCAAACAATTGCTGCAATAAATGGTGTAACATTTTTCTGCGCTACTTTTTTGCCAAAATATTTTGCAATAATTGCAAATACATCTTTGTAATAGGCATTGTGACCACTAATAATAAAACGTTCACCAGTAATAGTGGATTGCATAATAGCAATCATTGCATTTACTAAATCAAGTACATCAACAAAGCCGCTCATTCCACTTGTGTACCAAGGAAACTCATCGTAAGCCGATTTAAAAATGCTAGAAGATCCACTGTTCCAATCGCCAGCACCAAGAATTATTACAGGGTTTACTACAGCTACTTCTAAGCCCTCTCCCATTCCTCGCCATACTTCTAGTTCGGCCATATATTTAGTTTTGCCATATTCGCTATTGCTAGTTTCAGGGGTCCAATTCATTGTTTCATCAATTGATTTATCAACCCTAATTCTTCCTAAAGCAGCAACAGAACTTACAAATAATAATTTTTTTATTCCATTACTAATACAAGCATTTACTACATTAGCAGTACCTTCAATATTTACTTTATATAATTCATTTCTTTTAGAAGGATTAAATGAAACAATTGCAGCGCAATGATAAACTTGTTGCACATTTTGCATGGCATCTTCTAAAGAGGCTATGTCTATAATATCTCCTTTAACCCAATCTACTTTATCTGCACCGCTATACGTGGGAATGGTGTTTCTATACATTGCACGAACCGATTGATTTTTTTTAATCAATTGTTGAATCAAGTGAGATCCAACTAATCCAGTTGCGCCAGTTACTAAAATCATTGTTCGCATTTATTACATACGCCACTTACAACCAAATCTGTTTGAACTGCCTTAAAACCTTTTGGTAGCTTTACTTTTGGAACACTCACATGATCTAAGCAGTAGGTAGAACCACAATCGTCGCAAATAAAATGAACGTGATCATCGTGGTGATGTCCTTCTATACAATCATCTTTACAAAGTGCATAAAGAACAGAGTTGTCGGTTGTTGGAATGGTATGTATAATTCCTTTTTCTACAAATGTTTGTAAGGTTCGGTAGATAGTTACTCGATCAAATTCTGTACTACTTTTTTGTTCAATATCGGCATGTGCCATAGCACTGCCTGATTCTAAAAAAAAGGAAAGTATTTTTTTTCTAGCGTCTGTTATACTCAGCTGGTGTTTTTTTAAAGTATCTGTAACCCTATTGTGCATTATTAAATTTTAAGGATTGTTACTAAAAATACCATTTACAAAATTACCTGTGCTAGACTTTTCGGTTAATAAAATTTGGATATCTTTTTTTAATTTCTCCAATTCATCTTTTTTTAATCCGTCATAAATTTGAGATCTAACTCTGCCATCTTTATCTACTAAGGCAAAAAACTGCGTATGAATAAATTGATCTTCAATTTTTTCTAAACTATTCTTTGGATCATCTAATAAATACGAAGTTCTAGCCATTTGATACAAGCTGTCTTTTCTTCCAGTTACAAAAACCCATTTAGCCGGATCGGCATTTAACGAATCGGCATATTTCTTTAAAATAGGTACTGAATCTGTTTCTGGATTGCAAGTATGAGAGAGAATTAAAAAATTAGGTTCAGTTTTAAAAGTCTCATATATATTTTTCATGTTAGAATTCATTTTTGGACAAATTCCTTTGCAAGTAGTAAAAAAATATTCTACTACAGTAACTTTTCCTAATAAGTCTTTATCTGTAAATGGCACACCAATTTGATTGGTAAATTGAAAAGGTTTAACGTAGCTTATTACAGCTAGTTTTTTCTTCCACATATCATTATCACGGAAAAGAAAAAAATAAAAGGCCAATACCAATACCAGAAAAAATCCAAGGTATCCTAATAACTTCTTGCTCATAGATCAATTTATGGAGTAAAGGTAGGCTGAAATTACGATTATTTTGCAACATGGTTGCACTGTTGTAGATTTGCAATAGGATGAGTTCAAAAATTAATTGGGATGCTTTAGGAATTACCGCTTCAGTAGCTTGCGCTATACATTGTGCTATTTTGCCACTTTTTATTAGCAGTTTACCATTATTTGGGGTTAATATAATTGAAAACCTAGGCTTTGAGTACTTAATGATAGGAATAGCTTTTATAGTGGGTATTTATTCGCTTTATCATGGCTTTACTAAACACCATCATAGTTGGTTACCAATCATGCTTTTTTGTTCGGGCATTATATTATTGGTAGTAAAAGTAAGTTTACATGAATGGCGGTTTTGGTTATTAGCTCCTTCAGTATTTTTTATTATTGCAGCTCATTACGTCAATTTCCGTTTTTGCAGGAAACACAATCATGCACACGCCGATGATTGCAACCATTAGTAATTAAAACCAGCCTCTTTTTCTAAAAATAAAAATCATTATGATAGGTACAATAGTCATTAAAGCAGCAGCAATGTAAAAACCATATTGATGGTGTATATATGGTAGCTTATCGAAATTCATTCCAAAAATACCTCCAATAACAGTTGCTGGCGCTAGTAAGCAAGTAACTATTGCCATTACTTTCATTACTTCATTCATTTTTAAGTTTACATTACTGAGGTATAAATCTTGAAGGTTTATCATCATATCTCGATAACTTTCTGCTAATTCATTCGCCTGCACAATATGATCGTACACATCTTTAAAATACTTGGTATGCCTATCTTCCAATAATTCACTTTCACTTCTAATGAACCCATTTACCAATTCTCGAACTGGAGCAAGATTGCTTTTAAGCACAATTAATTCTTTTCTAAGGGAATTAATTTCAGCTAATGATCTTTTATGGGTAGTTCTAATAATTCTTTCTTCTAAAAACTCAATGCGTTTACCTATTTTTTCCATTACTAAATAGTAATTATCTACAATCATATCTATTAAAGCATAACATAGATAATCGGCAGATCTCAATCTGAGTTTGCTTCCGTTTTTTCTTAGTTTATCTCTTATAGGGTTGAATACATCTCTATTTGCATCTTCTTGAAAAGTGAGTATAAAATTGTGCCCGAGAATAATACTTATTTGTTCTGCTTCAACAGTGCCGCTTGTATCATTAAAATAAAGCATATTTAATAATCCAAATAATATACCATCCATTTCATCCATTTTTGGACGCTGATCAATACTTAATATATCTTCAATAATTAGATTGTGTACTCCAAAGTGATTGCAAATATTTTCGACATCTATTTTTCTAATTCCATCAATATTAATCCAGCTAATATTATTATTATCTCTGTAAGGAAATGTTGAAGTAATTTCTTTAAAAACCGTCTCCTCCACTTTCTCTGGAGAATAATCAAAAACAGACACCTTAATTTCTTCAGCCTCTTCTCTAATGGGAATAATGGTTGGGTTTACTTGAAAAATATCTCTAGTACGTTTTGTTTCTAAAAGCGATAAAACATTAAAATATTTGAGGTATTTAGTTGTTGTCATACTTTGAAGGTAGAAAAATTTGTGTATTCAATTGATTTGTAAATATGTTTGTACATGCCTCTATTAGATAAACCAACTATTACTCCACCATTCTGGCAATTCAATGGCCATTTGCAAAGCATTTATCCGAGTTTATTTAGGAAGGTAAAATTTAACTATGCAAGGCGCGAAAGGCTTGAGTTACCAGATGGAGATTTCGTGGATCTCGACTGGTCGTGTTTAAAAAAGCAATACAATAAATTGGCCATAATTACACATGGATTGGAAGGCGATTCTACAAGGCACTATGTTACAGGAATGGCTAAAATATTTTCATCTAATGGATATGATACATTAGGATGGAATTGTAGAAGCTGCAGTGGTGAAATGAATCGGTTGGCAAGATTTTATCACCATGGAGACGCTAGTGATTTAAAGCTAGTAATAGAGCATGCTATAAATTATTATCAATATGATGAAGTTGTTTTAATCGGTTTTAGTATGGGCGGAAGCTTAACTTTTAGGGCTATTGCAGAAGATCCAACTTGGGTTCCTAAACAAGTAAAATGTGCAATTGGCTTTTCAGTTCCATGCAGTTTAAAAGGAAGCGTTGATGCTTTATCTACAGGGGCTAATAAAATGTATAAAAATAGATTTTTAAAAAAATTAGGAGTTAAAATTAAGCAGAAGGCTATACTTTTTCCAGATCAAATAAGTGCTGAAGGATACGATTTAATTAATGATTTTATTGGCTTTGATAATCGGTATACCGCACCATTACATGGATATAAGAACGCACTCGATTTTTATGAAAAAGCAAGCGTTGGGCCATTTTTAAAAAACCTTCAAATACCCTCTCTTATTGTTCAAGCAGCGAATGATCCTTTTTTATTACCTAATTGTATACCACTTGAGGATGCAAACGTTAACTCATTTATTTATTTAGAAACACCCGAAAAAGGGGGCCATTGTGGGTTTATGGAAAAAGGGCAAGAATATTCTTGGGCCGAAAAAAGAGCGCTCATCTTTGCGCAAAATTATTAATCAATAATTTCTTTTATTAAATACTACTTGCATTATTAATGCATAGAGTATAAGGCTTTTTATTTTTGGAGGATAAACTGGTTTTGATATCATCTTTAAGCTTTTAAAACATAAAAATAGTAAGAAAAATCATATTGGCGTATGATTGTACTCCAATGATTTTAAGCAATCGGTTGAACTTGTTGTAATGACAAACAAGGAGCTGATATTGATAAAACTTGCTGAAAGAATTACCGAAGCGAGGAAAGAAAAAGGGATGAGTATTCATGGATTGGCCAACTCTGCAGATATAGAATACAGTCTTGTACAGAGAGTGGAAAAGGGAAAAGTTAACCTCTCGTTTTGTACGCTAGTAGCTATTACAAGAGGATTAAATATGGATTTTGATGAACTAATGAAAGGATTAAAATTCCCCCAATAAACAGTTAAAAAACTTAACTCATTAGGTATTTATACCTAATGCTATGTAAGGATAAATCTACAAATTGCCAATATTAAACCCCTATAGTCGCAATAAAATAGTATGAAAAAACAAATTTATAAATGGAAAAGAAGTCGATTAGGGTTTTAATTGTTGATGATCAACATGTTTTCAGATTGGGTTTAAAAGCATTAATTCAGAATATGGAGGGCATTGAAGTTATAGATGAGGCTTCAGATGGGTTAATGATGATTAAAAAGGCTATCGAAATAAAACCAGACCTGATATTAACAGACATTAAAATGCCTGAATTAGATGGCATTGCAGCTACTAAAGAATTGTTTAAATTAGTTCCCGACAGTAGGGTAATTGCCTTGAGTGCCTATACAAAAGATGATTTGATTTTGCAAATGCTCGAATCTGGCGCTATGGGATATCTTGTTAAATCGGCTGAAACAAGTGAAATTAAAGAAGCAATTGAAACAGTATATAATCGTAAGCCTTATTTCTGCAAAGAAATTACTTTAAGACTTACAGATATTGTTGCTAAAAATTACAAGCTCCCTTCAAAAAGCGAAGCTAGTTTTACAGAACGAGAATTAGAAATAATTCGGTTAATCTGCAGTGCCTATACTAGTAAAGAAATTGCCAACACATTGCATTTAAGTAAAAGAACCGTTGAGGGTCACCGAACTAGAATATTAGATAAAATTGGGGCAAAAAGTATCGCTGGTATTATTACTTATGCCATTGAATCGGGTATATATCAAAAAGAAAAATAAGGTTATATTTTTTCTGAAAATTAGGTATATTACTTTCTCTTAATCATTTTAATAAAATTACAGATGAAAGTAAAATCCCTTTTTATTGCATTGTTTTGTTTGTTGATACAAGTCCAATTATTATTAGCCCAAGCAGACTCTAAAGATTCGATACCAGTTCCCAAAGAAGAAAAATCTGTTACTAAACATACAGTTACAATTGGCGGGAAAGCAATCAGTTATACTGCAACTGCTGGCGCATTAATACTTAGAAATGATCAGGATGAATCTATTGCTTTTTTTGGTTACACTGCATATACCAAAGATGGCGAAACAGATGCATCAAAGCGGCCGATTACATTTTCATTTAATGGTGGACCAGGCTCATCTTCAATGTGGTTGCATATGGGTGTAATGGGGCCTAAGCGGGTTGTAGTAAATGATCCTAACGATAACGGACCAGCACCATACAAGGTAGAGGATAATCAGTTTTCTATTTTAGATGTAAGTGATGTAGTTATGATAGATCCCGTAGGAACCGGAATTAGCAAAGCGGTGGGTAAAGCAAAGAGCAAAGATTTTTGGGGTGTTGATGGAGATATTAAATCGGTAAGCGGATTTATTAAACAATATATTAATGAAAATGATCGCTGGCAATCGCCTAAGTATTTATTGGGTGAAAGTTATGGTACAATGCGAAGTGCGGGTGTTGCTAATTATTTACAAGGTCGAATGGGTATTGCATTAAATGGAATTGTTTTGGTTTCTACTGTATTAGATTTGCGTACATTAACTTTTCAAGCCGGGGATGATATTTCTTATATCATGCACCTGCCTAGTTATGCAATAACTGCTTGGTACCATAATAAAATTGCCAATAAGCCAAAAGATTATGTTGCATTTATTCAGGAGGCAAGAAATTTTGCTTCTGGTGAATATGCTACTGCTTTAATGAAAGGAAGCTTAATAACAGAAGCAGAGAAAGAAGCGATTGCAAATAAATTAATGCGTTATACCGGACTGAGTAAAGCTTTTCTATTAAAAGCAAACCTTAAAGTTACAGAGCCTCAATTTGATCAGGAATTATTAAGAGAGGAGCATATGACTGTTGGCAGACTTGATTCTCGTTATATAGGAATCAACCAAAATTTATTAAGTGAAGGAACTTCGTATGATCCGCAAAGTAGTACAATTAGTCCTGCTTATATTACTGCGTTTTCTAATTATTATTATACAGAATTAAAGGTTGATAAAAAATATACCTATAAAATTTCGGCATATTCTTCTCCAGGTTTTAATTGGGATTGGAAACACAATAGCAGTGGATTTGGAGATGCAGTAACACCAAATACAGCTGTTGATTTAGCAGAAGCCATGACTAAAAATCCTAGTTTAAAAGTACTTTCATTAAATGGGTATTATGATTTAGCAACTCCTTTTTATGGCGCTGAATTTACATTTGATCATATGGGATTAGAACCAAAAATTCGCGCAAATTTCGAATTAAAATATTATGATGCTGGTCATATGATGTACACTAATCCTGTAAGTGGTGCAGCATTTAAAAAAGACGTAGCAACATTTATAAAAGCCACTTCAACAAAATAAAATGCATTGAAAAAAAGAGAAGACTATATATCCTGGGATGAATATTTTATGGGTGTTGCATTGTTATCTGCAAAAAGAAGTAAAGATCCAAACACACAAGTAGGAGCATGCATAGTAAACAACCAAAATAAAATTGTTGGAACAGGGTACAATGGTTTACCTAATGGATGTAGTGACGATGAATTTCCATGGAGTAAAACAGGAGCGTTCTTAGAAACCAAGTATCCCTTTGTTTGTCACGCCGAACTTAACGCCATTCTTAATAATATTGGAATGAATTTATCGGGATGTAAAATTTATACAGCGTTATTTCCATGTAATGAATGTACTAAAGCAATTATACAATCTGGAATTTCAGAAGTGGTTTATCTTTCTGATAAATATGAAAATACTGATGCAGCCAAAGCTTCAAAAATGATGTTAGAAAAATCTGGAGTACAAATCAGAAAAGTTAATAGCTCAATTAATCAGTTAATATTATCATTCAATCATGATGATGTATGATTCAATTAAGCAATTGTTTTTATTGCGCCATTTAATCTTTGAGCAACATTATCCCAATTAATGATATTAAACAAGGCATCAACAAAATCAGTTCTTTTGTTTTTGTATTTAAGATAGTAAGCATGTTCCCAAACATCAATTACTAAAATAGGTATACAGCCCCACTGGGTAAGCTTTTCGTGGTTTTCGCATTGCAAAACAATTAATTGATTGGTATAAGGTTGATAAGCAAGAATGCCCCATCCATTTCCATCAACATTTTTAGCCGTTTGCGCAATCAACATTTTTAATCGTTCGTAACTGCCAAAACTTTTTTCAATTCTTTTTAATAAATCTCCAGATGGATTTGTTTTTGTGTTCGCAAGATTGGTCCAGAAAATCGAATGAAGAATATGAGATGATGAATGATGCGATAATTTTTTAGTCCAGTAATCAACCGTTTCTAAATTATTGTCATCAAGTGCTTTCTTAATCATCAAGTTATCTTTGTTTGCTGCTTTTACTGCTCCACCATGGTGAAAAGTATAATGGAGGTGGAGAGTTTCAGCATCCATATAAGGCTCTAAATAATTTTCATTGTATGGAAGTGGTTGTAATGAAAAATTTCCGTTTTCATCCACAAGACGATCAATTTCATTAGAAACTAGGTTTTGAGAAAAACCACTAATTGGAGCGATTAATGCACTTGATCCAATTAGTAAACCAGATTTTAAAAATGACTTCCTGTTCATAGAATTAATTTATTTCAACGAAGCCAAATCGATTACAAAACGATATCTAACATCGCTTTTTAATATTCTTTCATAAGCCTCATTAATATAATCCATTTTAATTACTTCAACATCAGAAACAATATTGTGAGCTGCACAAAAATCGAGCATTTCTTGTGTTTCTTTAATTCCTCCAATCAGCGATCCTATAATACTTCTTCTTTGCATGATTAATGGGAATGCATGTATTAGAACTGGATTTGGCGGAACACCTACAACAATCATTGTTCCGTTTGTTTTTAATAAGTTTAAATAAGTTATGTAATCGTGTTGCGCAGAAACAGTATTTAAAATCACATCAAAATGATTAATCAAACTACTCATTGTAACTGCATCTGATGTAAGCGCAAAATGATGAGCTCCCAATCTTTCGGCATCTGCTTTTTTAGATGGCGAAGAGCTGAGCATGGTTACCTCTGCACCAAATGCAACAGCAAATTTTACAGCCATATGGCCTAATCCACCCAATCCTAAAACTGCAACTCTATCTCCTTTTTTTACACCCACATATTTAAGGGGCGAATAAGTAGTAATACCAGCACATAGCAAAGGTGCAACTCCTTCTAGAGGTAATTTATCAGAAACATGTAAAGTATATTTTTCATCAACTACAATTTGAGTAGAATAGCCACCATAAGTTGGAGAGCCATCTTTTTCTATACCGTTGTAAGTGCCTATCATTCCAGTATCACAATATTGCTCAATACCATCTTTACAATTTTGGCATTCTCTACATGAATCAACAAAACAACCAACACCTGCTAAGTCACCTACTTTAAAACCCTTTACATGATCACCTACTTTAGTTACGCGGCCAACAATTTCGTGTCCGGGTACCATAGGAAAAATTGAATTGCCCCATTCTCCTCTAGCTTGGTGAATATCGGAGTGACAAACACCACAATATAAAATGTCGATTTGAACGTCGTGAGCCCCAGGTTCTCTTCTATCAAAATTAAAAGGAGCTAAAGGTGTGGTTGCTGATTGAACAGCGTATGATTTTGTATTTGGCATGATGTAATTTACTTATTTTAGTTGTACAAATTTGTATTGATGAACAATAAATTATTAATAATGTTCGTGGCGCTTTTATTTGCTCGACCAATTTTTTCTCAAACGATAACTACTTATTATGATCAACAATGGAAACCATGTAAACAATCGGGGGCTACTTATTATTCAATTAATAAATGGGAAGATAGTATATGGCATAGAGAAAATCTTTACCTAAATACCAACTCTTTACAATTGGTTGGA
>JBKJQV010000348.1:0-4587 GCA_046593815.1 Sediminibacterium sp.
CAATATTGATAATTTCAAAGATTCTGATGTAAAAAAATGGATAAAAAGTACAGGAATTGACACAAATGATATTATCTTTGTCAAGGCGTTTGGCAGCAGTGACAAACAAGCCATTGAGTGTTTCTTTGCTTATTTATCAACGGACACAGTAGAATATAGGGATGTATGTATCCTAACAGGGTCATTAAATTGTGACTACCAAAAGAGAAGTGGCATAAGATTTAGTAATTTTCTATATATAAATACCCAAGATTGCAAAGATGCTATTAAGCAAATGTGCCTTAATTACGATGTAAAGACTTATTTTGTTAGATCAATGGAAGTTCCACAAGCCCCATTATTAGTAATTGCTAGGGGTGTAAGGGATGGGTATTCAATGGACATGAGAAATGTCGCAAAATCTTATAGGTTAGTAGATTACTTCAAAGAACTTAATTGGTATAATATTAAGTATCAAGATCAATTAGGAAAAGACGTTTCAATTGTTAGGCCAAAAACAGGATGGTAATTTTTTAAAAACAAATAAAAGTTGTCTTCCGTGGATTGTTGGGGATCATTCAAGTTATCTATCAAAAACAAGTGTCAAGCTATTCGACAAATCAATCCTAATTAAATAATGTACGCACTATATGACATTTGGGTGGTAATTAAATGGATCGTAATGGGAATACTATTTGCGCTATTCTGTTACTTTGCGCTTAATTTTCTATTATTTACATTGACTTATTTAGCGGATAAATACCTGTACAATGAGATCAATAGCGAAGATGAACGAGATTAAATTTTTAAAACTAAAATAAAACAAAATGGCATTTGAATTAAAAGAAGGCGGCGGAGGCATTTTTAAGAACACCTCAAAGATTCCAGGCGACAACCAACCAGATTATAAAGGCAATGCAATGATCCACGGCAAAGAGGTTAATATAGCACTTTGGTTAAAGAAGGGGCAAAAGGGTAGTTTTTTCAGTGTTTCAATTAAGGATGAGCAACCAAAGGAAGCATCAAAGACATCAGATCCATTTGTTGCGCCTGTATTTGATGCTGATTTGCCGTTTTAATCATGGCTAAAATTGGTAACGCTTCTAATAAGGCCAAAAAAGACTTAGTCAATATTGCCTTACAAAAAGCTAAGATTCTGTTTAAAGTAATTCGGGATGATAATATATGTGTTTATTTGGTCAAGTGCAAAAAAGAGGATATGCTAATTTTTGCGGACAAACACAATCCATTATATGAAGTATTGTTAAGCGAAATAGGGAACAAGGCGACTAACTACGAAACTGGATCAATTGCAAAAATTATAAATCACATCAAAAAATTAATATGAAAATAGAACTTTGGCGTATTAAATCATTTTGGCGTAATTTGTTTAAAATACGGCGCAAAGACATAAGACATTTGGGTCATTGGGATGGCCACGACTGGTATAGATGCCATAAGTTTGACGACAATATAACAAACAGGTATTTAGCTTATTTTCAAATTTCAAAGGCTAAGGAATCGCTAGGAGCTCAACCAGATCATATTAAATGGATTGTAAACGAATCAATCGAAGCGTTAAAAGTAAATAACGTAGCGTTAGCAACGCAGAACTTGACGGTTTTAAATTCCTATTTACAACTGGAAGAGTCAAACGATTGGGTATTTAAGCTAGTTAATTGTTTTCTTTTAATTGATGATGAACCATTGCACGAGATTACCGAATACCATACCAAATTAAAGGCTAACAGTTACAACGGAGCAGATCAAACCAAAGTTTTTTTTTGCGAGGTTTACAAGACATTGCTCACAACATCCGAAGACTTGACGATCGACTTAAACTTAGTGGAATATCTAACAAGCCGACTAGTGCAGATATCAGAACAAATGTTTTTAAACGCAATCAAAAAGGGCGGCTTATCATAAATCCAAGCGAAGTAATTAATCAGATCCAATTAGATGAATCCAATACTTTAGATATTATTTCAGAATTAAAGGGGTTAAAATTAAGCGACATTAGGCAGTCAAAAATATCTGAATACCTTGAATTGTTGATTTTGATTAATAAAAATGGTAGTAAAAAAGATCCGTTAAAAGAGAATAAAAAAATGAAATAAATTGCTATCTTTGCATATAATTTTGTTGTCATATACATAAATTTCACAAAGAGTGCAAGGACTGCAATCCTTGCGCTCTATTATTAAGACATAAAAAAGGATCATAACGGATTTAGCACCTAAACGATTCTTTTTGTTTTTGTTTCCTCACTGATCTTTCTATCGGTGTGGTTTTTTTATTATATATTGAAACTTTTTAGTATATTTGCAAAACTTTAATTATATGATTCAAGCCGAAATAGAGCAATCCCAAGTGATCAAAATTGAACCGATAAAAATACCTGAATCCATTGAAGTATTGAAACCAATGCCGTGTATAGTGGTCAATGCAATGATCAAAGACGCAAATGGCCATATATTTTTAAAAGAAGGCACACAATTATATTCAGGTGTTACAGGCCAAAAGGTCGGGATGTTGAAAAATCGGTTAAGATTTCCATTTGATAGAGAAAAATTAGTAACAAACTTATCGAACCGTAAACTATCAATTACTAAAGACAAGTCACTAATTGGCGAAGGTTTGAATTTTTCAAGAGCGCAACAGCCTGACTTTGTCCATTTCTTAAACTTTGCAAAAATGCAAAAAGAAAATAATTAATGGCAGATATATTAAGTACTGGCATTGTTGTTGAGATTGAATCCCTATTTAAAAGCGATGGGATTGATGCCGTAATTAAGAAGCTATACGATTTAGAAAAAGCTAGTCTAAAGGTCGGGGAATCATTGGATTTTAATAAATTCGGAGATGAGATCAAAACAACATTCAAAAAGACAGCCTTAGAACTTGATAGCGTTTATGAGGATTTCAATAAGAAATTAGCAGCCAAAGATGTTAAATTTGCAGCGTTCCGGAATGAACAAGTTAAGTCTGGATTAAATTTCACTGAAAAGGAAATAAAAGTCCATTATGATAAGGTTGTAGGATTACACAAAACATTAAATGCAGAATTAGAGAAATCAGACGTACAGGCAGCTAATAAAACCAAAACACTATTAGGCAAAACGCTAAGTGAATTACAAACAGGGATCAAAGGGCATATACAAACATTAACTAGTATAAGTGGGCAAACCTTAAGCCTTATCGGGTCATCTACTTCATTAGCAGTTGGGGGCGTGGCGGCTGCTATTGCATTCGGAACTGTTAAATTGGCTCAATTAGGAGCAGAAGCAGAGTTAACTAAAGCTAAGTTTAATTCATTTTTAAATTCCACAGCAAAAACAAATAAATTAGATGATGAGCTAGACAATATCGCAAAAAAGACAGGTATAAGCGGTGATGTATTAAATGAAGCAGCATTATCCTTATTAAAATTTGGCATTGAAGCTGAAAAAATACCAAACAAATTAAACCAAATTAATTCAATTGCTGCAAAGTTAGGGATCCCAATAGCGACTTTAGCTGAACAATTAGGGCGTATCGAGTTTAAGAATTTCGCTAATAAATTTGATTTAAAGACTTTAGAGAAAGAAGGGATACCGATATTTCAAGAATTAGCCGCCGTAACAGGCAAAACAACGGATCAATTAAGAAAGTTAGCACGTGTATCAAGCGAGGATGTATCACGGGCATTAGATCACTTAACAGGAGCGGCGGGATCGTTTGGCAGTGTGTTGGATGACCAATCAAAGACTTTTTCGGGGTCAGTTAAGACAATAGTAGAGCAAATCAAGATACTTGCTGAAGATGTAGGGGAAGCATTTATTCCAGCCGCAAAGTCAATAATAGATAGTTTTAAATTCGTGTTAGACGCTGTTTTGCCAATCATTAAACAATTGTCATCAGCGATAGGCTCGGTAATAGGTGATTATTTCTTTGAATTTAAATCAGAGGGCGCAGGTTTTTTATATGCCTTTAGTAAGGACTTTGACATTGTAAAGAATAAAATAAAAAGCACATTTGGGGGTTCATTTGAGCAATCTTTGAATTTTGGTGGTGAGAATTTTGCATTTGGGCAACAATTAAACCAACAATTAGCATTATTAAAGAAAAAAAATAATGAAATTGATGCTGAAATAGAACGAGTAAATAATAGCAGAGGTAAATTAGAAGATGCGTTTTTAAATAATCAATTAGCTAAATTAAGAGCGCAACGAGTGGACTTAAGTACATTCGCAGTCAATGCAATTTCGGGATTAATAGGCGTAGATAATGACAACCCTAAGTTGCCTTCATCAGGAGAAATTGAAGCGGCCAATACTAAAATAATTGAGGAACGTAAAAAGTTATATGAACAACTAGAAGCATTGAATGAAAAATTTGCAAAAAGAAGACTTGATATAGTGCAAAATGGTTTATTTGAACAAAACAAGGTGTTATCAAATGATGAGGTGATAGTTATTCAGGATAAATTAAATGATGAGTTGAAAATCATCCAAAAAGAAATCGACAAAATAAGAAGCCGAGCAAAAGAGCTAGGTATTAAAATTCCAGTTATCTTTGATTTTAATTCTACGGCATTGGTCAATACATTAGATCAAGGCCAAAGAGACG
>JBKJQV010000016.1:0-14462 GCA_046593815.1 Sediminibacterium sp.
CCTCTACAAACTTCAATTCTTTCAATGTCGTTGATAGAAAAAAGATTTAAATCAACTTCATTATTAATTTGAGAAGGATCATTTACTGGTATTCCATCTAATAGAATAAGTGTACGACCACTATTTGCCCCTCTCATAAATACAGTTTGATTGGTGCCCGCATTGTTTAATGCTCCATTTATTGTTAAACCAACTGTTTCGTTTAAAACTTGCCCTAATGTGCGGCCTACACTTTGCTCCAATGTTTTTTTGTTGATTACAGTAATAACTTTACCAGTAGTACTTTGTTTCTGTTCCTGCTTATTTGCAGTTACAACTATTTCGTCTAGTATTTTTACACTAGAACTGTCTTTTTGTGCTAGTAAGTAATTGCTTACAAGCAGGGTTGCGAAGAGCGTTAATTTTTTGCTCATTGTTGTTTCATTTTTAATTTGAACAATGAGCTTCCAGGAAAACAAAAAAACGGAGAAAAATAAATTGCAGCTGCAGCCGCATTTTACGTTCCATGCTTTTCACCCGAAAGCCGTGAATATTAGTTGTATTTGGCAGGTCTTCTGGCTTTCCGCTTTTTGAACTTCCTTCCCATCCGCATTGAAGCGGACAGTGGATGTAGTTGATCAAAAATTTGCCAAATATGGCAACGGTTATACAGCTACGGGGATAGCGCCGGAATTAAACCGGACTTCCCTTTTAATCATTTGCCTGAGGCAGATGAACCAAGTACTAAGCAAATGTAGAGTCATTTTTTTAATAGCAGATTATTTTTATAAACCATTTTTCCCTAGTTGGTGGATAATGTTCATTAATTAAAGGTTCATTATAAATTATCATATATTTATTGCATGCAAGGAAACCAAAAATTAAATCTCTTTAGCTTCACGATGATTGTAGTGGGGCTGGTTATTGGAATGGGAATTTTTAGAACAGCTGCTACAAGTGCTAAAGACGCAATTGAACCCTCTGTTTATTTTACTGCTTGGATATTAGGTGGTTTTGTTGCATTCTGTGGTGCATTAACTTATGCTGAAATTGGGAGTAGATATCCTGTTACAGGAGGTTATTATAAAATATTTTCTTATGCCTATCATCCAAGCATTGCATTCGCCATTAATTGTATCATTTTAATTAGCAATGCGGCGAGTTTAAGTGGAGTGGCTTTAATTGGTAGTGGATACATCACTAAATTGTTTCCTGGCGTTGCATGGACGGATATCGACAAGGCATTAATTAGTTGTGTAGCAATAATTGTTTTTTATGGCATCAATTTAATGGGATTAAGAATGAGTTCAAAAGCCCAGAATCTTTTAATGCTTATAAAAATCACCATGATTATTGTAATAATTGCAGCTTTATTTTTTCCTTATGATGCAAGTGTAGCAGTGGTTTCATCGGTTCAAACAACTGCTCCTACAATGGGATGGCTTCAAAGCCTAGGCGTAAGTTTAATAGCTGTTTCTTTTACGTATGGTGGTTATCAACAGACTATTAATTTTGGCAATGAAGTAGCCAATCCATCTAAAAATGTTCCGAGAGGTATTTTCTTTGGAATAACAATCATTATTAGTCTGTACTTGCTTGCAAACTTTAGTTATTATCAAATTATTGGATTTGATCAGATGAAGGGTGAAAAAGAAATTGCATTTGTTTTAATAAATAAAGTATTTGGTGAGAGAGGTGCAGCTATTTTTTCATTCTTTTTATTTTTTGGTGTGTTAGCCTATGTAAATGCATTATTAATGAGTAACCCAAGAGTTATGTATGCAATGAGTGAAGAAGGCAGCTTGCCTAAAATATTTGCAAAACAAAGTAAAAAAAATAATGCTTTGGTAGTTTCTCTTACTGTTTTTGCCTCATTGTGTATTATTATTTTGTTCTTTGCTCAAACATTTGAAAAAATCCTGAATTTTACTATATTCTTAGATTGTTTTGGAATGGTAGCATCGAGCGCTACAATATTTATTCTTAGAAGAAAAACTAAGCATTTAGATGGAACTGGTATTTACAAAATGAAATTATACCCAATTCTGCCTATTATTTTCATAGCAACTTATTTGTTTGTGGGAGTTAGTATAGCTATACAAACCCCAGATACTGCGTTAGTTGGCGTATTGGTTCTAGGAGCCTTTGTTTTATTGTACTTTGCAACAGCTAAACAGCGAAATCGCCTTTCATAACTATTTATTGGCAAAATATACCCTTTCCTTTCCGCCTGTCTAAATTTTTTAAAAGCCTCATTTAAAGCAAGTATTTTTGAGAGATGAAGCAATTTATTACATTAGGCGCAGCGCTCATTTTGCTCTTAACGCAATTATCTGCCCAAGGGGTTTCCGATAAATGGGATTTAAAGCGTTGCGTTGACTATGCTGCAAAAAACAATATATCCGTTAAACAGGCCGATGTTCAAGCAAGATTAGTTAATATAGAAACTGATCGTACAAAATTAGCACAATACCCTTTTGCTAATTTTAGTACTAATTTAGGTACTCAGTTTGGTAGATCAATTGATCCTACTACCAACTTGTTTGTTAATAGTCAGCAGGTTTTTCAAGGTGTGAATTTAAATGTAAATGCACCTATCTATAATTGGGGCGCTTTACAAGCAGATAGGAAAATTGCAGGGTTTAACGCACAAGCTGCTGTAGCAGATGTAGAGAGAATTATCAATGATGTATCTCTTAATATTGCAACATTTTATTTACAAATTGTTGCAGCAAAACAACAAATCTTTATTACTCAAGTACAAATTTCACAAACTAAAACACAGTTAGGTTTTACAAGAAAACGAGTTGAAGCTGGTGCTTTACCTGAATTGAATGCAGCAGAATTAGAAGCCCAGCTTGCGAGAGATACTTCTTCTTATGTAACAGCACAATCAAATTTTACTCAAGCAGTTATTCAATTAAAAGCAGCCATTAATTTAGATATGGCAGCTCCTTTTGAAGTAGATATTCCAGCTGTTGATAATATTTCATTAGAACCTCTAACAGAGTTAGAACCCGCTGGTTTGTATCAGATGGCCTTAACAAATCAACCAGCTCAAAAAGTTAACAGTTTAAGAATTAAATCTGCTACTGAATCTATTATAAGAGCTAGGGCTGCATACTATCCTACGCTTTCTGCATTTGCTGGATTAGGAACAAATTTTGCCAATTCTGCTCAAAAAATTACAGGGTTTAATCAAGTTGGAAATAAGGCTACCCCTGGTTTTGTAACAGTTAACAATGCAAATTATTCGGTTTTTCAACCTGATATTCAGTTAACAAGTAGTAAAAGAAACTTTGGACAATTTTTTGAAGGTTGGGGAACGCAGATAGGAGATAATTTCCGACAAAATTTTGGAATTAATTTAGCAGTACCAATATTTAATGGGGGTAATGCTCGATTAGGTCATGAAAGGGCCAAGCTTAATTTGGCAAATATTCAAGTGGCTAAACAACAGCTCGACTTAACCTTACAACAAAATATTTATCAGGCTCATGCCATTGCTTTAGCTGCTATGTTACGCTATAATGCTAGTCAAAAAAGTGTGGAAGCTTCTCAAAAAGCATACGATTTTGCATCAAAAAGATATGAAGCTGGATTATCCAATACATTAGATTTAATTACTAATCAAAATAATTTGTTGAGAGCTAAATTAGAAAGATTGAATAATCAGTTCGATTATATATTTCGTATCAAACTACTTGAATTTTATAAAGGACAAGGGATTAAATTATAGTCACCATAGCGTGATATAAAACTGAAAAAAATTTTTATGAGTAAGAAACTGATTTGGATTGTTGTTGCGCTAATTGTAATTATTGGATTACTAGTAGGGCTAAAAAAAGCAGGAGTTATTGGAAAAGAAGAGGGAATTAAAGTTACTGCTGAGAAGGCCCTGTTAAGAACCATTACTGAAACTGTAAATGCAAGTGGTAAAGTATATCCTGAAGTTGAAGTAAAAATTAGTCCAGATGTAAGTGGAGAAATAATTGAATTAAATGTTAATGAAGGAGATAGTGTAAGAAAAGGCCAAGTATTAGCAAGAATTTATGCCGATATACTTAATTCTCAAAGAGACCAAGTAGCTGCTGGCGTTAATCAACAAAAAGCACAAGTAAATAATTCAACAGCTCAATTAGGTGCTGTTAAAGCAACCCTCGACCAAGCAGAAACGCAATACAATCGGCAGAAAAAATTATTAGAAGAAAAAGTTATTAGTAGATTAGAATTTGAACAAGCAGAACAGGCTTATAGGGCAGCAAAAGCAAATTATACTGCTGGAAGAGAAGGCATTAATAGTGTTCAAGCTGGAGTGCAAAGTGTTCAAGCGCAATTAAATAGAGCCAACAAAGATATTAGTAGAACCGTAATCATTTCTCCAATGGATGGTGTGATTAGTTTATTAGCAATTAAAAAAGGAGAACGTGTTGCTGGTAATAGTTTTAATGTGGGTACCGAAATGATGCGTGTTGCAGATATGCGTAGCATTGAAGTAAGGGTAGATGTAGGTGAAAATGATATTCCAAAAGTTAAGCTTGGTGATACAGCTATAGTAGAAGTTGATGCTTACACTACTAGAAAATTTAAAGGGATAGTTTATAAAATTGCCAATCCAAATACAGGTTCAGCAGGTATTGCAAATTCTAGCGCTGATGTAACAAATTATAAAGTTCATATTCGTTTATTAACTGACAGTTATAAAGACTTAATACTTCCTGGAAGGAGTTTTCCTTTTCGTCCGGGTATGACTGCAAGTGCCGACATTCAAACTAAAAGCAGGTATAATGTTTTGTCAGTGCCTTTAAACGCTGTTACTACTAGAGATGTGAATGATAGCACTGATTCAAAATCAGGAGTTAAAAAAGACCAGCCAGTTAAAGATGCACCCAAATCGGTAAGTGCTGATGACGGTTTGCAGGAAGTGGTTTTTGTTTTACAAAAAGATAATACAGTAAAAAAAGTGCGTGTAAAAACTGCCATTCAAGATTTGAATAATATTGAAGTATTAGATGGACTAAAGGAAGGGGAAATGGTAATTACCGGACCTTATTCAATTGTAAGCAAAACACTAAAGCAAGGTAATTTAGTAACAGTAGTTGCTAAAGAAAAACTATTTGAAGAAAAAAAGAAAGAGTAATCAATAATTCATAAGAACTATTTTCATTGAGGAGCCTACAAGGCTCCTCTTTTTTTGATGTTATGATGTACTGCCCTTTTCTTCATTCTACAGTCTTTTATGTATGTTTGCTTGATAAATAAACCATATGCAGTTTGGAATAATTGGTAGTGGAAGTTGGGCTACAGCTATTGCTAAAATTTTAACGGATAATGGAAACTCCATTAATTGGTGGATTCGCAACAATGAAAGTATTCAATACATTCAGAAAAGAAAACATAACCCTCATTACTTAAGTGGAGCTTATTTTAATCCTTCTCAGTTGCTATTAAATAGTAATATAGTAGAAGTTGTAAAAGCTGCCGATGTGTTGGTATTTGCAGTTCCATCTTCATATGTTGAAGAAGTGTTATCGGCTATTCCTACTGAACTTTGGGAAAATAAAAAAATTATATCTGCAGTAAAAGGAATTCTACCTATATCTAATAAATTATTGAATGAGTATATGGCAGATATTGCCAGCTTCCCTATCAATAATTATTTTACACTTCTAGGACCTTGCCATGCTGAGGAAGTTGCTTCTGAAAAACTTTCTTATCTAACATTTTCAGGTAAAGATCAGCTTACTACAAAAACATTAGCTAGTTATTTTAAAACAGATTACATCAATACAATAATAAATGATGATGTAATTGGAGTTCAGTATGCAGCTGTATTGAAAAATATTTATGCATTAGGCGCTGGAATAGCTCATGGACTTGAGTATGGCGATAATTTTCAAAGTGTTTATATAGCTGCTTGTGCCAATGAAATGGTAGGTTTCTTGCGAAAGCTTACTTCTTCTGAAAAAAGCTATTGCCCTGCAAACCCCAATTATTCGGCATCTGTTTATTTGGGTGATTTGTTGGTTACCTGTTATTCTTTATATAGTAGAAATAGAACTTTTGGGAATATGATAGGCAAAGGATATTCTGTAAAAGCCGCAACTTTAGAATTGAATATGGTTGCAGAAGGATATAATGCAAGTAAGTGTATTCATAAAATGAATTCGATTGTTTTGTCTGAGATGCCAATTGCTAGTACCATATATAATATATTATGGGAAAATTTATCAGTTGTATCAGGATTTAATTCAATAGAATCATTTCTTGCTTAAAAATACCTTAAATTTGGTTTAAAATTAGATTAACCATTTTAGTAAAACTTTTATTTCAAAGTGCCAGGAAGTATCATAAAAAAAAATAGGGAGACCAAAAATTTTACTCAAGATTTTGTTGCAAGAGAAATGAATATTTCTCAAAATGCATATAGTAAAATTGAAACTGGAAATACTACGCTAACTGTTCACCACCTTAAAGAATTATCAAGAATATTTCAAGTATCGATTATAGATTTAATCAAAGATAATTTTGAAATTCATAGTCCTAATCATATTAAAAAGCAAAGTATTAGTAAGGATCAACTATTGTTGTCTATCGATAGTATAAAAGAGAAGTTGAATAAAAAACACCCAATGAAACACGATTTTTATCCCTTATTGATGTCGCTACTTCATACTATTGAAAATACAGTTGAAGAGATTCATTAAAGCTGAAATAAATCTGCAGCTATTCCATCAGCATAAAATTTACCTTGATTAGTAAGAATTAGATGTCCTAAATTTAGTTCAACTTTCTCACTCAAAATGTATTTTTCACTTTCTCGTAAAATCTTTGCTGATATTGATTCTCCAGCTATTAATTTGATATTATTTAAATTAATTCCTTTGGAGGTTCTCAATGAAGTCATTATATATTCATTCAGTTTTTGGGTAGTTGTTAAAAACTCAATTTCAAATGGAATATTATTTTGTTGAATTGATGTAACGTACAAGCTATTATTTGAAACATTCCATTGCCTACTTATTCCATTAAAAGAATGCGCAGCAGGTCCAAGCCCTAGGTAATGCTCTCCCGACCAGTAATTAGCATTGTGTTTACTTTCTTTACCTTGTAATGCTAAATTGGAAATTTCATAATGATTATATCCTGCTAATAAAGCAAATGCTTGAAGCTGATTAAACTGATTTGCTTGTTTTTCATGATCAATATCTGAAAGTTCTTTATTAATTATTTTTTTTGATAGAACTGTTTTTGGTTCAACCGTTAAAGCATAACATGAAAGATGTGGTATCAAAAAACTATTAGCAATTTGTAAATTTTGCTGCCAATGTTCTTCTGTTAAAGTTGGGCCTCCGTATATTAAATCAATGGAAATATTTTCGAAACCAGCTTTTTGCGCATTTGAAATTGATGCTAAAGCTTGGTCGGCATTATGCGCCCTATTCATCCAATGCAAATCGTCTTCAAAAAATGATTGAACGCCAATACTTAATCGATTAATACCAGCATTTTTCCATTCGGATAATTTTTCAATCAAAATATCATCTGGGTTGGCTTCTAATGTTATTTCTGCTGAATCTACAATGGAGAATATTTGATGTAATTCGTTCAAGATATGGCTCAATTGGTTTCCAGATAATAGTGAAGGTGTACCGCCTCCAAAATAAACTGTTTCAATTTTTTGAGATAAATACTCCTTTCTTAATGTAGCTTCTTTAACTAATGAGCTCACTATTTCGGGCATTAATTTTTGATTAACCGAAAAATGAAAATTGCAATAATTACAAGCTTTTTTGCAAAAAGGGATATGAATATATATACCAGCCATATTATTAATTAGGAATAAAATTAGTATTGTTCTGCTATCATTTACTTTTAATCAACACCATTCAATATTTTTGTATTGATGAAATCAGTAAGGCTTATTTTTTTTGTGCTATTCTTTTACTTGCTCAACTCTGCTATATATGCTCAGAATGACTCTGTGAAATTAGCTGATACTGTAATTAAAAGACGAATAATACAAACGCTAAAAGATTCAAGTAAACTACTTAAAATTGATTCATTGTTTAGAGATTCTTTGGTTCAAGATTCAATTAAAAAATTGGCAATTATTCCCTTAAAAACTTCAATAGATACTTCCTCATATGAGCAATATATGCGGAATGCTTATTTGCCTATGGATAAAACTCCAATTAAAATGTTCATTAATTTTAAGGAACATCCATCAAAAGACCTTTTATTTTACTTGGTTTTTGGCAATGTTGTTTTGTTGGCTTTCATCAAATTGGTGTTCCCAAAATATTTCAAGAATCTTTTTGTCCTATTTTTTCAAACCTCATTGCGGCAAAAACAAACCAGAGAACAGCTGCTACAAGATGGTATAGCTTCTTTATTAATTAATATACTGTTTTTGTTTTCAACTGGGTTATTTATAACTCTTGTTGTAAAGTACCAAGAATGGTCCATCTTGCCTTTTAATAATCTTTATTTTTATGTAGTAGCCTTGCTATTATTAATATATTTAGGAAAATACATATTTGTTTCTTTTGCTGGTTGGGTCTTTAATAATAGGGTAGTTGCAAGTAGTTATACGTTTTTGGTGTTAATGGTGAACAGAATTTTGGGTATTTCATTGATTCCTTTTACCATTTTTCTTGCTTTTGCCAAAAACGATCAGACTAAAATTGTGTTTACGCTCTCCATAATACTAGTTGTATTCTTGTTATTATATAGGTATTTTGTATCATTTGCTTCTTTGCGGAATGACTTGAAACTCAATGCTTTCCATTTTTTCCTATACCTTTGTGCAGTAGAAATATTACCGATGCTGTTACTTTATAAGCTAATGGTTAATTATATCGGTTGATCATTTACATTTGCAAAATATTAGAACAGCCGTATGATCAAAAAAGGGTTAAAACACTCAGAAATAAACAAAGCGGTAAAAAAGATCTTGATTTCGCAGCCTCGCCCTGAAAGCGAAAAATCGCCTTATTTCGATTTGGAGAGAAAACATAGTGTTGAACTTGTATTTCATCCATTTATTTTATTAGAAGGGATTCATGCACGTGATTTTAGAAAGCAAAAAATTGATATATCCCAATTCACAGGAATTATTTTTACGAGTCGAAATGCCATCGATCATTTTTTTAGAATGAGCGAAGAGATGAAAATTAATATAGGTCAAGACACTAAATATTTCTGTATTACAGAATCGGTTGCCTTGTATCTTCAGAAATTTATTTTATATAGAAAAAGAAAAGTGTTTTATGGTGCAGATGGAACCAATAAAAGCTTTTTTGATGTAATTAATAAGCACAAGGAAGCAGAAAAGTTTTTATACGTATGTAGTGAAAATCAACAGGATAATGAAATTGTAAGTTGGTTAAAAAACAACAAATGTGAGCATCAGCTAGGTTTTATGTATAGAACCATTAGCAATAATATTTCTAATGTAATGGAGAACGAGGATTTCCATGTAATCTGTTTTTTCACTCCGAGTGGGGTAAAAAGTTTACTGGATAATTATCCTAAGTTCAAGCAAAATGGTACTGTTTTAGGAGCTTTTGGTAATAATACCTCTAAAGCTGTTGAAGATGCAGGGTTTCAGTTAGAAATTAAAGTTCCATCTCCTCAAAAGCCTAGTATGGTTGCTGCACTCGACCAGTTTTTAAGCATTTCTAAAACAAAAAAGAAGTAAGTAAATAATTTTGATGAATTAAAGGAACCTCGCTTAAGCGGGGTTTGTAGTTTTATACATTTGTACCATGACAAATTCTTTAAGCAATCGATTAATCAATGAAACCAGTCCATATTTACTTCAACATGCCTATAATCCAGTTGATTGGTATCCTTGGGGTGAAGAGGCATTACAAAAAGCAAAAGAAGAGGATAAGCCCATTTTAGTAAGTATAGGTTATTCAGCTTGTCACTGGTGTCATGTAATGGAAAGAGAGAGCTTCGAGAATATGGATACTGCAGCATTTATGAATGCAAATTTTATCAATATCAAAATTGATAGAGAAGAAAGGCCTGATTTAGATCATATTTATATGGATGCAGTACAAGCTATGAGTGGAAGTGGAGGTTGGCCATTGAATGTTTTTTTAACTCCCGAGCAGCAACCTTTTTTTGGTGGCACTTATTTCCCCCCTCAAAGAGCTCATAATAGGTCAAGTTGGATAGAGGTTTTATCAGGAGTTAGTAAAGGATATGCTGAGAAGAAATCAGAAATTGTGGATCAAGCGAAGACCTTAACAGAGCATTTAATAAAAAGCAATTCATTTGGTTATGTAACAACAAATGAAGCATCACCAGCAACTTTTTTTTCAGAAGAAAGTTTAGCTATAATTGCTTCAACTATTTTAGAACAAGCCGATACTATTGATGGCGGATTTGGTAATGCTCCTAAATTTCCTCAAAGTTTTAATATTATTTATTTATTACGCCATTATCATTATTCAAAAGACAATGCTTCATTAGATCAAGCATTACTTAGTATCAATAAAATGATACAGGGTGGTTTATTCGATCAACTTGGTGGAGGCTTTGCTAGATATAGTACTGATGCAAAGTGGTTGGTGCCTCATTTCGAAAAAATGTTGTACGACAATGCTTTACTTGTAATGGTTATGGCAGAAGCTTATCAGCTAACAAATAATGAATATTATCGTTCTACAATTGATCAAACACTTGAATTTATTAGCCGTGAATTAACCAACGATGAATATGGATTTTATTGTGCCTTAGATGCGGATAGCGAAGGAGTAGAAGGTAAATTTTACACATGGTCTTATAATGAATTGCAAACAATTCTTGGAGAGAATGCGGAATTCTTTTGTGATTATTATCATGTTGAAAAAAATGGAAATTGGCAGGAAGGAAAACATGAAACTCCACCATCTAATATTCTTTTTGCAAAAAATTTTCCATTAGAAAATGAAAGTACCTTATTAAAAGCCTGTAGAGAAATATTAATGAAAATTAGGGCTAACAGAATTAGACCTTTACTAGATGATAAAATTTTATTGGGTTGGAATGCATTGATGATTACTGCTTATTGTAAAGCATATTCTGCTTTGGGAAATAAGGAGTATAAAGAAATTGCGGAAAAAAATATTCTTTTTTTAGAAAGTAAATTAAAGGATCCATCAACAGATCGATGGCATCATACTTTTAAAAATGAAAAAGCAAAAATACCTGCTTTTTTAGACGACTATGCCTATCTTATACAAGCTTATATTCATTTGCAAGAAATTACGGGAGAGAGTATTTATTTATTGAAAGCTCGCTCCCTAACCGATTTTGTGATAACTCATTTTACCGAAGAAAAATCTGGTTTTTTTTATTATACGCCCGATTTTCAACATGATATAATACTTAGAAAAAAAGAAGTGTATGATGGTGCTACACCAAGTGGAAATGCAGTGATGATGGAAAACCTTAATTATTTATCAATTGTTTTTGATAATCAAAAATGGCAAAAACTACTAAAAAGATTAATTGGATCTTTAGAAAATGCCATTATTAAACATCCAACTTCATTTGCAGTTTGGGCTTCAGTTCTTCAAACTGTAGTAATGGGGCAAAAGGAAATTATTATTACTGGGCATCGAGCAAAGTCTTATTTGGATCAAATAAATAGACGGTTTTTGCCAAATAAAATAGTTCAGGCTGCAGAAACTAATTTGGCAGATTTTCCGTTATTGGAGGGGAAACGTTTTGAATTGGATATAGAGTTGTTTTATTTATGTACTGATAATACATGTAAACCTGCTTTTTACACAGTAAATGAGCTTTTAGCAAATATGTAACAACTTTATGTGTAATTTGCCGTTGACAGTGTATTTTGATGGTTTCATATTCAACTAAATAATAATTCGATCATATTTGGCGTTACTTCTACTTGGTATTGTTAAAAATAGAATACATATGTTTTTTTGAGATTAAATAATCAAAGGAAAACATATATTTGTCACTGTCAAAACCATCTTTTTAAAATGAAAATCCATATTTATATCCTTGTTGTAGCGATGCTTTCTTTATCTATGGTTTCTTGTTTAAAGAAAGGTAGCAAATCAAAGGGTCTTCCAGATGATGGTCAACTGCATGGAGTAGCTCCTTCCGCAAAGCAATCAATGAATTCACCTAGAAATATGGTGTATGTTCAACCAGGTACCTTTCACATGGGACCTAGTGATGAAGATATTAGCTACAACTATACAACTAGAAACAGACAAGTTTCTATGCCAGGTTTTTGGATGGACGCAACTGAAATTACTAATAATGAATATCGACAGTTTGTTAATTGGACAAGAGATTCATTAGCTTTTAAAATATTATTTGGTCAGGGTATTAATAAGCCAGATGATACAATGGCGGTTGACTGGAAAAAAGTAGCTACTATTAAATGGGATAAAAATACAGTTGAGAAACTAAATGAATTAAATCTAGCTCCAGATAATCGTTTATATGGGAAGGCTGATATAGACCCAGAAAAGTTAGTTTATAGAGTAGAATATTTTGACTTAACCGAAGCAGCAAAAAGAGATAATGTTGGGCAACCAAGAAAAAATTTCATTGTAAAAAAAGACCAACGTGTTTATCCAGATACTTTGGTTTGGATGAGAGATTTCTCCTATTCATACAATGAACCAATGACTAAAAGGTATTATTCTCATCCAGCATTTGGTAATTATCCAGTTGTTGGAGTAAACTGGAAACAGGCAATGGCATTTTGCCATTGGAGATCACATCTTCAAAATGCATTTTTAGAGAAGAAAAAATTTGCTGTTGAGGGTGATTATCGTTTACCGAGTGAAGCTGAGTGGGAATATGCTGCAAGAGGTGGTAGAACAAATTCAATGTATCCATGGGGAAGTTATTATCCAAGAAATAAAAAAGGCTGTTTGTTGGCCAACTTTAAACCAGGTAGAGGTAACTATGCAGAAGATGGTGGATTCTATACAGTAAGAGCAGATGCTTATTGGGCCAATGATTATGGCTTATTTAACATGTCTGGTAATGTAGCAGAGTGGACGGGTTCATATTATTACGAAGGTGCTTATAATTTCATGAGTGATATGAGTCCTGATATCCGTTATGATGCAAAAGAATCAGACCGACCTCGTGAAAAACGAAAAGTAGTTCGTGGTGGAAGTTGGAAAGATATAGCTTATATGATTCAAGTAAGTACACGTAGTTATGAATATCAGGATACTGCTAAATCTTATATTGGATTTAGATGTGTGATTGATTTAGCTTCAAAATTGAAAAAATAATTTCAAACAATAATCTCAATTTTAATTAAACTCAAAAAAAACAAAAAATGGCTGCTGCAATTCCTCCTAAAGTTTCAAAATGGTTTGATGTTGGTGTTTCCATCGCTGCAGCGGTGGTAATATATGGTGCTTTACAAAAAATTCTGCATACAGAAATAGCTGATTTAATGCTGAAAGTTGGTTTAGGAACAGAAGCTGTAATCTTTATTGGTTATGGTGTTCTTTACTTAATATATCCTGCAATTGATGATCATGAAGTACATCTTGCTGGGAAAAATTCTACAGGAAACCCTGCTTTAAATAATTTAGATAAAATGATGCAGGAAGCAGATATTACTCCAACTAATTTGGCTAAGCTAAGTGCTGGTTTCCAAAAATTAGGAGTAACGGTAGATAAAATGGGAGAAATAGGTGATGTAGTAAAATCTACAGGTGATTTTTCTGCAAAAACAAAAGAAGCAAGCGCTGCATTAGGAAGTGTAACTACCGCAGTAAATGGTGCAGTTCAATCTCTAGCTGGGTTTAATAGCGCTGGTGAAATAGGCAAACAATTTCATTTACAAATGCAAGGGTTAACCAAAAACTTAGCTTCTTTAAATACAGTTTATGAACTTGAGTTGCAAGAGAGTAATAATCATTTAAAGTCATTGAATCAGTTTTATGGTAAACTAGCACAAGCATCTGCTGCTATGAATGCCAGTGCTGATGATGCTGTAAAAGCAAAAGAACAGATAGCTGCTTTGGCTTCTAATCTTTCTAAGTTGAACCAAGTATATGGTAATATGCTTTCTGCAATGCAAGGAAGACAATAGACTAAACATAGCAATACAATCAAACTAATTTGTAATAAACTTTTGATAAACGTAAGATAGTATGTCACTACCTAAGGAACCGCGGCAGAAGATGATCAACATGATGTATTTAGTGTTAACTGCACTATTGGCATTGAATGTGTCTTCTGAAATATTAAATGCTTTTAAAACGGTTGATAAAAGCTTAATGACTGCTAGCGGAATTATTGAACAAAAAAACCAAAACATTTTCAAGTCGTTTCAGAGAAAAATGGCTGATCCTACTACAAAGGAAAAGGCTGAGTTTTGGTATCCCAAAGCTGAAAAAGCAAAGACTTTATCTGAAGATGCTTATTCTTATATTGAATCTCTAAAGTTGGAATTAAAGAAAGAAGCTGGATTAAAAAAA
>JBKJQV010000283.1:0-4313 GCA_046593815.1 Sediminibacterium sp.
TAATTTTCTCCACTTTTTTTCCATGTTCACCAATTGCCTTTAACAGTTGTGCTGTGCCAGTTACATTGTTTTCATAATAAGATGATAACTGATACATTGATTGTCCGGTTCCTGTATAAGCGGCTAAATGAATAATAATATCTACTTGAGAAAGTATATGAGCATAAGCATGAGTCTCATTTATATTTGCTTTAATACATTCTTTTACAAATGGGTATGCTTTTAATGTCTTGAAATCAGCATTTTCGCCATGTACTTGAAGTAACAATGAATCAACTATATAAAGCTCATAATCTGACAAAAGTGGAATAAGATGTGAACCAATAAATCCGGCTCCTCCAGTAATTAAGATTTTTTTCTTCATTAATTTTGCTTTTACCATACTCATTTCAATCCATAAGTAATACCTATTTGCAAAGTAGTATTAGTTGATTTTGTGCCTGATGCAAGTTCTTGATTTATGTATTGGTAACTACCAGTTAAATAAAAATTATTAATCAGCTCATAATTAGCTTGGAAAAAAATATCAGAACGTTTTTTCTGATAATCAAATAAAAATGGTGGTTGTGGAACTGCAGCATATTGTTGAGCAATAGTTCCAGGCCCTCCTTTACGTATATTTTGATAACGTAAGTAAGTCTTTAATTTTGGTATTGGGGTAAACTTCACAAATAGGATGGATCTATCAAAATTGTTTCCCATCCAATCTCCCAAAGAGTAATTATACTGTGTGTAAAACTGCGCAGGTAGTAAATTGCTATATACGAAAGGATTTACGCGCGTATACTCTCCTCCGATTGTTAAATAAGGGATGAATGCATCAGTTACAGAGCCTCCAATTGTGTATCCAATTTGGTTTCTAGCTTTTGCTCTATTAAATATTTCTGAAACACGTATTTCATCTATAAATAATGATCCATATAAATGTGTTTTCTTTAAATGGTTTCTTGAACTTACTTGTAAAAAAAACTGTCCGTTTGATCCAGCATTGATATTATAGTTGCTTCTATTGTTATCATATATTTTGAAGAAGTTAACTGGAATTAAAAAACCAACATCTATTTTATCACTGTATACAATTGATTCACCTATCGCAATATCTAAACCTTTTATTGGTTTGAAAATTAGTGTATGAGTTGCCATGAATTTTGGAATATACTGAATACGTATATCGCCAGTTCCTGTGTTGGTAGTACCAGTATTATAGGTAGCAGTTGAATCTACAATATTAGAATTTAACCAAGCATGTGTATAATTAAATGCCATCCATTTAAATGGCCTATAGTCAAATCTGATATATGGATAGGTTGGCGATTTATTGGAGAGTACTATTCTTCCATTTTCTCCGAAGCCCCACAATAATTGATCCTTACCTAAACTTATTGAACCATTTTTCCATGAATAACTAATACTTGCTCTTACTTCACTAAAATTTTGATTAGTTGAACTTGGATTATATAATTTAATGATACCAGTTTCTGGACTTTCTTTACGAAGTGTGTCTAATCCCTGACCAGTTTCTGTATAATCTCTATAATAGAATTGAAATCCAAAATGTTTTGATTGTCCCCAGAATTGTATTCCATTGCTCACCTGAGTAATTTTTTTCCCACTTCCAGAAATGTTGTATAGTCCTCCTATCGGATCTAGATTTAATTGAAAATCTTTTGTGTTGATGAACAAACCCCTCAATCTTTTATTGGAATCTTTTTTTACCAAATGAATTTTATCTGTTTCGGTACCTTCAATTTGTTTAAATTCTTGTAAATAAAATCCTAATTCATTTTTTTCTATACTGCTAAGTTGAGTTGATTTTTTTTCGAGCTCTACTAATTGATTAGCAAGAGATTGTCGACTCAACGGGCGAATAATATCTTGAAAATCAATCAATCCTTTTTGCGACATTCTATTTAGATAGTTGTACACTTCACTATTAGGATTTTCCCAAACAGTTTGGGCATTAATAGTCTGTATAACGAGTATAAATAATATTATTAATGTCACCCTGAGCCTGTCGAAGGGCGTCATTGTGTAATGATTACTCTTCGACCCCGCTCCTTCGACAGGCTCAGGATGACGCGGGGTACCCAATGCCCAATGCCTTAATGCCCTAATGCCGCAATGCCCTAATGCCCAATGCCTAATGCCTAATGACTTCTTTTTAATACGCATTTTGATCGCCTCGTATGATGTTGATGATTGTTTGTAGAATGATCTGAGAATCGAGCCAGAAAGTCCATCTATGAATATAATACAAATCGAAGTTGACTCTTTTTTGCATATCTCCTGGTTGTTTGGTTTCGCCTCTACAACCATTTACTTGAGCCCAGCCACTTATGCCAGGTAAAACTATATGTCGCAACATATAGTTTTCTACTGTATGCATGGATTCTATATTCAAAGGAGTAGGGTGTGGTCGAGGACCAACTACCGACATATTTCCTAATAACACATTTAAAAACTGAGGTAGTTCATCTAAATTAGTTTGTCGTAGTACCTTGCCAATCCATGTAATTCTTGGATCATTTTTCTGAGCTTGTAAGTATCTTCCATTTTCATCTAAATCCACACTTTCCGTTACCATAGTTCGAAATTTATAGCAAATAATTTTTTCATTATTCAGTCCCCATCTTTCTTGCTTAAAAAATATAGCTCCTCTTGAAGTTAATTTAATTAGAAAAGCGATAAGTGGAAATAAAAAAATACCAATTGTTAGGAAAACGGTTAAAGAGAATATGATATCAAAAATTCTTTTTAATAACCTGTTTTGCCACTGATCGAGTGGTAATTCTAAAACACTAATAGTAGGCATGATACCTATGTTATCAACCGCAATAGAAGAAGAAGCATATTGTTGTAAATCGGGTAAGATGCGCACTTTTGTACGATGGTAATCGCAAACTTCCATACAACGTTGTATATTATTATAGTCGCTATTTGGTAGGGCAATTACAACTTCATCGATTAATTCTGTTTTTAAAACTTTGTTTAATGCCTCAATATTTCCATAATATTTACATCCATTAATCTTGGCTGGTTTTTCATCAATTACCCCAACACATTCATAACCATAGTAATAATACTTATTAATTGTTTCATAATAATTTATAGCAGATTGAGTAGAGCCAACCAATAAAATTTTATCGAATAATTTTCCTTGGTGTAAAGCTGCATGAATACTTTTTCTAAGTAAATATTTAATAGTAGCAATGAAAATAAAAACATAAGCGATGTACGAGCCTAAAAAATTTATTGTATATGGTGGATTGATATCTAGAAAAAATAAAGAGGAACTTAGTAAAATAGAAAGCAACAATGTATTGTAGATAATGAAAATAATTTCTTCCGAAAACTTATTTGATCTTCTATCTGAATATAATTTTGTTAACTGCGAAAGTGCATACCAAAAAAGAATAGAAAGAATAAGGAAAACTAAACTCGCACTTTTGAAGATATTCCCATAATAAATGAGGTTTGCTACTAAATATGCCACCACAATTGCTAAAGCATCCGCCAAGTATCTGGTGATATTATAATAACGCACATTTTTCTTCATAGCTGTAAGCTCCACCGCTTAAAAAAAACGGTGCTTTTAAAGGGCTGTGAAGATAATTAAAAAAGGCCATTAGAAATAATGATTAATATAGAGTATTTAATTAATAATTCAAAGTAGGAATCTATTTAAAGTCTTAATTTTGATACAGTTTGAGATATGGTATTAAATAAATATGAATGGCGAAAATCTTGATAGTTGGTATAAATGGTTCAATTGGGAATTCTGTTTCAACGGTTTTTGCTGAAAAAGGCATCCATTGTTTAGGTACAAGTTCTCGTATGGATCGCTTAAAAAGTAAGAAAAAAGACTTGTTTTTCCTCGATTTGAACGATAATGAATCAATTGTTGCATTAAATAGTAAACTTCCAAAGTTGGATGCTATTGTTTTTTGTGCTGGTCTTGAACCTAGTTGCTCTTTAGATAAAACTGACATTAAGCATCATCAAAACATGATGAATATTCATGTTAGCGGCCCCTTTTTTGTTGTACAATCATTAAATAATAAGATTAAAAAGGGGGGATCAATAATATTCATATCCTCAATTGCTGCAAAAAAAGGGAGCTACGATCCATCGTATGCTATAGCAAAATCTGCTGTTGAAGGAATGACGAAAACCTTTGCAAATGAACTTGCTCCTAAAATGATAAGGGTTAATGCAATTTCTCCAGGGTTAGTTATAAATTCACCAGTGCATAAGCGGATGACACCAGATTTTAGAGAGAATCATTTAAAAAATACTTTATTGAAAAAACTAAC
>JBKJQV010000345.1:0-3176 GCA_046593815.1 Sediminibacterium sp.
AAAAGATAGAAGTGTGGCTACAGAGTGTCCAACTGATATTTTATGGAATGAACTTCAGAAAATTAAGGCTGAAATTGCAAAAGGAGTTTAAAATGATTTTAACAATAGCATCAATAATTTCTCAAGTAGGAATAAATTTGATTAATTGGGTTTTAACACCAGAAACTTTAACACAAATAATTATCTTTCTAATGTTCGGTGTTCCAAGATTGTTTTTAATGTATAGAAATTCAAAAGAAACAACTGTCTGGAACAAGGCTAAAGAAATAGCAATGATTGAATCTCAAAAAGCAGTTGACCATTTATTAAAAGATGATGAGGCTACAAATAGAGTTATAGGTGCAATATATGATGTATTACCAGAAAAAGATAGGCAATTTATGACTAAGGAAAAAGCAATAGAAATAGCAAATATGGTTTATCACACATATATTAAAAAAAATCAAGATAAAGTAGAACAGATGGCTTTAAGTAAAATTGAAATAAATACAAAGGAATAAAAAATGAGTGGCATTAATATAAATATGGAAAACGTCATTGCATATAAATCAACTGACGATGGTAGAATAGAAAGTGCCACTGGTAATAATGGAGCTATAAATGTTTCAGTATTAATGCAAAATCCAGAACTTATTGCCACTAACAATCTTTATACCACTATTAGAACATATGTACACAACTCCGATATAGGAGCTGATTACGTTACTGGTTCAGAAGGTTCTTTAAAAACAAAAAAGATTTATCCAGCAGATGCTTCGGTTGGTTATCCAGCTTATATTGTAACGTATAAATACAAAGATTCAACATTCCCAAATTATTGTACTGAAGAAACAGAAAGTATTGGTACTGTATAATGAAAAAAGACGAAGAAATAGAAGTAATCAATAAATTAAATAAAATAACAAAAGATGTAATCGTTTTACAAGCTGATGATATTTCCACAAGTGGGAAAGTAATAGTTCTACAAACAAATTCCACAACAATGAGTGGAAATATTTCTCAATTGCAAACCATAACTGGAACTATCAATACTAATGTAGCAACTTTACAAACAAGTACAACCGAATTACAGACTATAACTGGAACTATTAATACTAAAGTAACCCAATTACAGACTATAACTGGAACTATAAATACCAATATAACTGGGCTACAAACTATTACTGGCACTCTTGATACAAGAGTTTTAGATATAGAAGGAAGAGTCTCTGGAAATACTGTTTATTTAAAAATAGACAAAAATGATAGAGTACTTATAGGCAATCCAAATGAGCCAATGGCATACACTACGACTCCTTTATATGGTGAAGTTGGAAGATATGATATAGGCTTTTATGGTTATAGAGGAGCTGCTCATAATCAAATAGCTGCTAAAATAACAGCCTATAGAACTAATGAAAATGCCGCAAATAATGCAACAACACAAGGCATGGGCTTAATATTTAGCACAGCACCATCTGACGTTGGTACTAATGGTTCAACACTTGTAGACACTTCTTTAGAAAGAATGAAAATAAATCAATATGGGCAATTTTCTTTTGGAGATGTTGCTTCTCAATTATCATTTTTTGATATAAATAATAAATTAAGTGGCACAGCACATGGTTCTATAATGCGTATAGGTGGAGCTAATTTAGTTGGTACTGCAAATATAGTTCAGCATATTGCCTCTTTTGGTGCTTCATCAAATAATGTAAATTATGTAGCATTAACCACTTCGATGGAAAGAATGTCTATTGATGCTTCTGGATGGAATACTATAGCATTGGGATTAAATTATACAGTAGATAATACAATCAATCCTAATGGTGGTGGTTTATTCTTCTATAATGGCAATATAGGTATAAATAATAAACAGCCTTTATCAAGATTGCATATAGAAGGTTCTCAAATATCAAGTTTTACTGGTAGTACAAGAGGTATGTTTACTCTTTCTGGTGCTTATACTGCTGATTACTTCACAAGTATTGACTTTTTATATCAAAGTGGTGGACTTCCAGTAACTAGAATAGCTCAAAAAGCTACTGGAAGTGGTACTGAATTACATTTTGGAACATCTAATAATTACGGTACTGGTATAACACACACTCCTTTAGTTTTATATAGAGATAGAATAGATGCTACTGGATTCTTTAAAGTCAGTAGAATTTCACAGTCACTTCTAGCAAGTTTTGAGGGGGCTAATAGTGTTGGTTCTGCTGGTGTTAATATAACAAATGTTGATAGTGCCTATAGCACATTTTTAGGTTTTGGCAATACTGCCGAGGTTGGTAGTGGCATAAACAACTCTGCCTATATAGAAAAATACCCCTTAACTAATGGCACTCATTTAGGCAAAATGCTTATTGCTAATGGTGATGGTGATATTAGTTTCCTTATCAATGGTGTTTTGGATGTTTTAAAAGTAAAATATAGTGACCAAAATATATATATAAAAAATGATTTGTATATAAATTCCTCAAATTACGCTACTAATTTAGGTACTGAACATAATAAATCTATTTTCGTTTACAATAATGGTAGTAATAAATATGGCATTAAGTTACATTATGACACTGGTTTGGCTGCATATGGTACAGCAGTTTTTGCTCAAAATGCTGGTACTACTCAGTTTGTTGGATTCTATATGGCTGGTGTAGGCAATACAGAAGATGATTATAGGAGAATAGGGCATTTTGACTATTATGGAGTTCTTAATATAGTAGGGCAGATAGTTAATAGTTCTTTTACTAGGGGAATTAATATAGGTGGCTCTCAGATATATAGAAGTAATGGAACAAACCCTAATGGCAATTTAACTGGCACTGCTGGTGATATTTGTATTAATTGTGATAGTAATACTATAAAGAAATGTACTGGTGGTTCTAGTTGGAGCTAATAATTCTTAATTATTTTAGAAAAGAATTTGTGTTAAAATTAATAAATATTACAATTAATAAAAAGGGAAAAGAATGTCAATATCTGTAAATTTAGATAGTACGGTAGTAAATTTTGAAGGAAAAAAGCTAGAAGTAGTCAATGTATTTGATGCAAAAAATGATTTTATGCAAAATGTAATAAATAAATTAGGAGAGGCTGTAAAGAACAATAACACAGATATGAAAAATGCTGTCATAACAGTAGAACAATTGAATAACTTGCTAAATGAAAGTTTGGTTAGTGAAATTTTAGAAGTT
>JBKJQV010000279.1:0-4201 GCA_046593815.1 Sediminibacterium sp.
ATCACCGGGCAACTGGTACATATTAATGGAGGGCAGTATTTTGGGAACTAAGCAAGAAGTTTTAATTATTGGGGGCGGAGTTTTTGGATTAACTGCAGCCATTGTGTTAGGTGAAGCTGGAATTAAAGTAACATTGGTTGAAAAGGAAGAAGACATTATGCTTGGTGCATCTTTGGTAAATCAAAATAGAATACATTTTGGCTATCATTATCCACGAAGTAAGGAAACATGTTTAGAATCTTTAGAAGGTCTTGAATCATTTAAAGAATTCTATCATGATGCTATATATTCTGGGTTTAAAAAATATTATGCGATAGCCAAATATGGATCACATATTAATGCTAATCAGTTTCATTCTTTTTGCATGAATTTAGGTCTACATCTCGAAGAAGCCTACCCTGAAAATGATATTTTAAGAAATGAAATGGTTGAACAATGTTGGTTGACTTATGAGCCAATATTTGACTATAATATCCTCAAAAAGCAAGTAATCTATAGGATTGCAAAAAATAAAAATGTAACAGTAATTAGAAATGTTAAACCCATTTCTATTCAAAATACTGGAGATAAGAAAATAGTAAAATTATCAACTGGAGAAACACTTCATTGCGATTCAATTGTGAATGCAACTTATGCTAGTATATCCGAAACTGCTCAACTAATGGGTTGTGATCCAATTCCAGCAAAATATCAACTTTGTTTATTACCAATATTGCAAACTTCAAAAAGCCTTCATCCTTTTGGAATAACCATTATGGATGGTCCATTTTGTTCTTTAATGCCCAAAGGAATATCGCCCAATCAGTTTATACTTTACCATGTAAAACATTCCGTTTTAGAAACTCATGTAGGCAATAAAAATATTCCTTGGCTACCAATTAATGGTTTCCCAGATTTAGAAATTATTGAAAAATCTAAGTTGTTTTTCCCCGTTTTAGATCATATGCAAATTTGTGATTCTTGGATTACTACTAGGATTGTATTACCACAACAAGAAATAGATGATGCAAGACCTACATTTACAATTAATCATGGAGACAAAATTTTCAGTTTGTTTAGTGGAAAATTAACGACTTGTGTATCTGCAGCAAAAGATCTTTTAGGAATTATTTGTAAATAGGTTTGAAATATCTATAAGAGATATATTATTTCTCAATAAAATTGCACTTCTACATATTTATTACATTTGCCAAATGCAGACCAAACAGCTAAAAATCATCAATACATCTAATAATCCATTACCTGAATATGCTACTATCGGGTCATCGGGTATGGATTTGAGGGCTTTTATTAAAGAACCCATTGAAATGGAGCCTTTGCAACGAGTAATGGTTCCTACTGGCTTATTTATTGAACTTCCAGAAAATACAGAGGCTCAGGTACGACCAAGAAGCGGTTTGGCAATTAAACAAGGAATAACTTGTTTAAATTCACCGGGAACAGTTGATTCAGATTATAGAGGCGAAATAAAAGTAGTTTTAATTAATCTTTCGGGCGAAGTGCAAGCCATTCAACCAGGTGATAGAATTGCTCAAATGGTAATTCAACAGGTTGAAAAAGTTGAATTAGTACAAGTAGATAAATTAGCTGATACTGATAGGGGCACAGGTGGTTTTGGGAGTACAGGAAAAAAATAGATAATTGAATAATACCCTTCGACGTGCTCAGGGTTGTAAATGCCTTAATACCGTAATATTAAAAATATGAAACAGTTTAAAATAATAGTCAACATTTTTTGTATAGTTATTCTAGCTTCTTGTTCAACAACTAAAAAAGTTACGGGCATTCAAGAAGCCATCAATAAAAAAGATACTAGTCAAACTGTAATGATTATTGAAGCTCCAAAGGTAGATTCAGCAACGATTGTAAGAGGGATAATGGCAAAAGTTGGTAAATCTAAAATTGATTTTAAAACTTTTAATGCTAAAATTAAAATTGATTATGAAAGTGCCAATAACAGCGATAACTATACTGGTTACTTGAGTATGATTAAAGACAGTATAATTTATTTACGTATTAAAGGATCTTTTTTGGGAATTTCAGCAGAAGGCTTACAAGTAAAAATTAGTAAAGACAGTGTTGTTTTAGTAAAAAAAATAGGAGAAAAATATGTACAAAAAAGGTCAATCGATTTTTTACAAGAAGCTACAGAAATTCCGTTTGATTTTTATACACTTCAAGATATGTTAATAGGTAATCCGATTTTTTTGGATAGTAATATTGTTTCTTATAGAGAAGGAAATTCGTCGTTATTGGTTTTTATGATTGGTACAGTTTTTAAACATTTAATTACTTTGTCGAACAACGATTTTTCGATATTGCACAGTAAATTAGATGATGTAGATATCATGCGCAATAGAACCTGCGATATCAGTTTAAGTAATTATCAAGATTTAGGATCTTATCGATTTGCTACCTATAGAAATATTGTAGTAACTGAAAAGTCTAAATTAAATATTTACCTCGATTTTAAGGAATTCACTCTAAACGAACCGTTAAAATATACTTTTGAAGTGCCAAAAAACTATAAGCAAAAGTAATTTAGCGTAGAATTGAACGTTTATCAGTCATTCACCTTTGTAATTAATTTCGAGATATGTTAAAAAAGCTATTCCTACTAATTTTTATTTGCTGCTTAAGTGGGGTAACTTTATTTGCTCAATCGCGTGAGGAGCTACAGAAAAGGAAGCAGGAAATTGAGAGAGAATTAGAAGATTTATCTCGACAATATGCTGAAACCCAAAATAATAAAAAAACATCCCTTAAGCAGTTAGCAATAATCAAGAAAAAAATAAATGCTAGAGAGAATTTGGTAAATGATATTAACCGTGAAGTAAGGCAATTGGATGAAACGATTTATTTGAATGAGCGAGATATCTATCGGTTGAAAAAGGAATTGGATACGTTGCGAGTAAAATATTCGAAAAGTATTGTGTTTGCCTACAAGAATAGAAGTAGTTATGAATACCTTAATTTTTTATTTTCAGCTGGTAGTTTTAATGATGCGGTAAAGCGAATTACTTATTTAAAAAGTTATCGACAAAATAGAGAAACTCAAGCCAATACAATTACTAAATCCGAATTACTACTTTCCACTAAAATCAATACTTTAAGTGAGAATAAAAAAGATCGGTTAACTACTTTAAAAACACAAAGTAAGCAGTTACAAGTTTTACAAGATGATAAGAAGGAGCAAGATCAGGTGGTAGCTCAATTAAAAGGCAAAGAAAAAGAATTAAGTGCTCAAATTAAAGAGCGTGAAAAGCAGCGCCAGAAAGTATTATTAGCAGTTAATGCAGTTATTAGACGCGAAATTGAAGACGCTAAAAGACGAGATGAAGCCAAAAGATTAAGAGCAATTGAAGATCAGAAAAAAGCAGGTTCATCAAATAAAACTGTTGATGCAACTGCCAAAAATAATACAAGTAAACCAATTCGAAAAAACACGGATAATGAACCTTCAACTGGTATGACCTCAGTTTCAAAAGACAGAAGCTATTCTCCTTTAGAATCAACTCCTGAAGGAATGGAAATGTCGTTAAATTTTGAAAACAACCGAGGCAGATTGCCTTGGCCAGTATCAAATGGTATTGTAACAATTGATTTCGGAGTTTCAAATATGGAAGGCACTAAGTTGGCACAAAAATCAGATGGGATAGAAATATCAGTACCTATCGGCTCAAATGTAAGATGCGTTGCGGATGGCGAAGTAGTTTATGCTGCTGAAGCAGCAGGTGAGTTGATAGTAATAGTAAAACACGGAAAATACTTTACTGGTTATAAAAACCTATCTTCCTTAAATGTATCAAGAGATCAAAATGTAAAAGCAGGATCTGTGCTTGGCAAATCTGGAACATCAATTGATGGTGAAGGTGCAATTTTGTTCATGATAATGAATGATAAGAGTATTCCTCAAAATCCTAAGCCATGGCTTAAAGGCAGGTAGTTGCTATGATTTAGCAACTATTCTTTTTATTGATTAAAGCCTTCGGCTTTTAAACCATAATTTAATCAAAGCCTTCAGCTTTATTACAATATTATTTAAAGCACTTCGTGCTTTGTAACGTTCTGTTCTTTTGTCTTGATACAAAAGAACCAAAAGATCAAGACTCCCGAAAAATGGCTACAATTTTATTCGTTCAGCTACAATGAAAGAACTCGCCGTAAGCGAGCGTCATTTCGACGACTTCGCTTGCGAAGG
>JBKJQV010000122.1:0-2769 GCA_046593815.1 Sediminibacterium sp.
TTCAGCTCCTTCAATATACTGTTGTACTCTATGAGTATGATAATATAAAGTAGACCTTCTATAAGTATCTATATGCTTTTTAGCACTATGAACATTAAAGAATTCTCCATGAGAAACATCTAAATGATTTCCTAAAGTAATAAAGTCTTCTTTCCAATTCTCATAGATATCAAAACCTCTTTCTACTAGCTTTAAACCAGCTACAGGAGATTGTAGTGAACTACCTAACTTAGAATTATCAGAATTAGACATATATCTACCATATCTATCTTCATGATTACCAAAGATATAAGCTTTATCAACATCTTTAGCTAAAGGAGCTAATATAGAGTCTAATAAAGTATTAGCTTCTTGATATTCCCAATCTAAAGTTACTCCTAACAAAGGTTTCTTACCTTTATCATGAGATGATAAGCTATTTAAATCTAAGAAATCACCTGCAAGCACAATTCCTACTATTTGAGACCTATTATCTTGCAATAATTGTCTAATAGCATTAAAAGCAGCTTCTAAGTGAAATGGAGCATGAACACATCCTAATACAATATAAATTCCAGGATTAGCATAGACATTACCTCTACGTTTAATCTTAAAATCATTACTAATTACTATATCAGATTTAACTGTTGCGGTAACTACAGGACTATAAGCTTCTTCCTTAGGTTTGTTATAACTTTCCTTAAAATCTAATCTAGCTTGAGCTAATACTAATTTGAAAGATTTAAAGCTAATCTCATCTTGCCAATTTTTAGGTAGGAGACTGTAAGCAACCTCAGAACCTTTTTTAATATATCCACGATGAGCTCTAAACCAATCATAGACTATTTGTTGTTTTTTTGTAAATTTCATCATACTTTATAAGCTGGATTTCTATTATCTACGCCAGTGTTATTTAATATTTGATCTAATAACATCAGACAATTAGCTGCCGCATTTGCTACATGATGAGTACCAGACTCATCTATATCATTTTCATCAATAGACATTAAATACTGCATCAAGTGTCTAATAGAACCATCTACTAGTCTCACATGTTCACAACCACTTGAGTGATTATACTTTCCATACTTCAATTCACCATGCTTATAAGCTCTCATTACTTCCCATAATGCTTTTTGAGGAACATTACTAAAAGAAGGCTTACCTTCATCAAACTTTAAAGTTTGTCTAATTTTTTCTAATTTTAACTTTGTTTCTTCTAAAGAAGTCTCCTTATCATGACCCTGACAAGGAGATGCTTTCTGTTCTTCCACCATAGGACTTTATTCTCTTATTTATCCTATATATCTCTTGACCAACTTGATTAGGTTTCTTCCCAATCTTCTCAGAGATTTGCTTTTGATTAAAACCTTGCAAATATAAAGAATAAACTTTTACAAATCTATCATCTTTAAATATTTTATCAAAGTTATTAACCTTGTATAAGACAAATTTCTTATCATCATAAATAAGTTCAGCAGCCACTTTGATTCTAACTTGCTTCTTAGGTCTAATATAAAATTCCTGTTTAGAATTTTCTTCAACCTTCCTTAAAACATTATTGGTAAAAGTATAATTTCTGTCTAAAATCTTAGAAATATCTGTTTTATTATAACCTTTTAAAATAAGATCTAAAACTTTCTTCTCCTGCATAGTCAAGCCTTTAGTATAAAAATTATAATCAGGATGATCTTTAATATCTTCAAAAAGCTTAATAGTAGAGTATCTACTAGATTCAAACTTATATAAACTTTCAGGAGTATCCTGATAATAAGTTAACCTATTATTTAATCTATTTGATAAATACTTATTACTCAACTTTGTCCTATAAAAAGTCCAATAAGTACAATTCTTCATCATTTGAACAAACTTATCATAAACCACTGGTTCTTTAGGCTTATTAAAATAATTATCATGTACATATAAATAAACCTCCTGATACAAATCATCAGCTGATTGTTTTCTTCTACCCCAACTCACAGCTGATTTAGCTGGAGTTAAGTTAATACAATATTCATAAATAACAGGTTTCAATGCAATAAAATCATCTATTGTAAACTTACCTAACTTCGTGTTTGTCAATGTATTCATCTAATATCTGGGTTAATTCTAAATCATTTTTAGGCACTTTAAATTCTGAAAATATTTGTGTAAAAATATCTATCAAGGGAGTTTTATAATTTGCCTCCCATATTCTTCCCATCTTATTTAAAACTGGAAACATTCTCTCGTGAGATATTAATGCCTGATTAACAATCTCTTCACTTCCTCTTACATGACTCATTCTAAAAATGTTAAGTTCTTTAATTCTTCCAAGGTGTGATAAGCTTCATACCTTTTCTCAGGTTTTCTATAAACCTCTTCAATAATATTAGATTTTACATTCCATCTTGCAGCTAAAACTTCACATTTTTCATTAGTTGGATGTAAAACTTCATATATTGTTGGTGGATAATTATTAAGGTCTACTTCAGTACCATAAACTGTTATAATAACAGATTTATAAGCATCAGTAGTCTTAGAATATTTACCCTCCATAAAACAATTAAAATCATTTTTAAAATGCTCTGGTATATTGTATATTAATCTTAATTCAGTCTTATCTCTTTCAGCACAGTCAAAATTCTCATTCAACTCTTGATATAATATAAAAGTATCTATACTTTCTACATAATCAACATAATTTAAGACAACAATTAATTTAATTTCTTTCTCTTTAATTAAAAAATGAACATTAATCAGTAAGTTTTCACCTAATTTATCAATCATCATTTCATTCAACCCTACTAA
>JBKJQV010000029.1:0-2541 GCA_046593815.1 Sediminibacterium sp.
ATTTTTGTTGGCGGAAAAATTGAATTTGGATATTGTTCCTATTTTAATTCACGGTGCAGGAGACTCAGTTACGAAAAAAGATTTTCAAATTAAAGATGGTTCTTTAACTGTGAAATATTTACCCCGTATAAAAGCAGGTGATACAAGGTTCGGAACAACTTATCAGGAAAAAACAAAAGGAATTTGTAAATACATGCGTGAAGAATATGAAATATTGCGTGATGAATTTGAGCCTGTAAGATATTACCGTTCGCGTCTCATTAATAATTATATTTATAAAGGTCCGCTTTTAGAATGGTATTGCAGAGTGAAAACGGCAATGGAAGGAAATTACAAATTATTTGAAAGTCTGATGCCCAAGAAAGGAAAAATAGTAGATGTTGGCTGTGGTTATGGTTTTTTACCTTATATGTTATTGTACAAAGGCAGGCACCGCGAAATTTTAGGATTGGATTATGATGAAGAAAAAATTTGTGTTGCACAAAACTCTGCCGACAAACGTGAGAATATAAATTTCGAAACTGCTGATGCAACTACCTATGAATTTCCTTATGCAGATGGATTTATTATTGCCGATGTGTTACATTATTTGGAACCACAGCAGCAAATAAATGTAATTGAAAAATTAGCAGAGAAACTAAATAAGAATGGCGTTTTAGTTATCCGTGATGCAGATGTCGATAAAAAAACCAGACAAGCAGGAACAGCTTATACTGAATTTGTAAGTACTACAGTTTCCGGTTTTAATAAAACGCAAGACTCAGGCTTGCATTTTGTAAGCGGAAAATTGATAAAAGACACGATCGCTAAATTCCCGAATTTGGTTCTGGAAGTATTGGATACCACCAAGCTGACTTCCAATATAATTTACGTGGTGCGGAACCCATGATTTAGTGGCACGGTATTTGTAATCTGTAGTCGAATGAAGAACCTAAAATCTATTATTTTTCTATTATTTATTGCTTCGGGTATTTTAGGGCAATCATTTTATTTAAAGGAATTCAGGGATTCTACTAAAGCGGCGATTTTTGGTGCTGTTGGCTTTATGGACGAAGACTCGTTGAATTTATACATGGTGACTAATACAACTTATAGTACCGGTTATTGCAGCGCCACTACTGGTGTGAATTATGTTCTGAAAGTAAATAAACAAACAGGAAATATTGTTAATGCAAAAGTTATCGGGGGCAATCCTTTAGCAATGAAAGTTACAGCAGGATTTAAGTATAATAATGCCCTTTATATGGGAGGAGAAATGTCGGACATTACAACCCGTCGCTGTTTCTTATTAAAGTACGACTTGAATTTGAATCAAGTGGTATGGGCGTTGCCGTTAATAACATATTATAGCACACCAATGAATTGTGTAACGAGAATGAAACTTAATCCTTTAACAGGAAACATAATAGCTTGTGGTTCGGTCAATTCAACTTTTGTGCCATCTCCTTCATGTTTTCTTTTGGAAGCTGATACACTTGGAAATTTTTTTAATGAAGCGGGATATGGATTCACATTTGATAATGCTTTAATGCAAAATCCCTCATTTGATTTTTTAAAATACAAGTCGAATTATCATGCTGTGTCAAAAGATTTTTATTCAGATACGGTGTATGTAAGTAACTTTAATAACAATAGTATTTATACGAGCAGTCATAAGAAATTAAATATTCTTAGCGATGGAAATAATTTTTCTGTTGCCTTTAATAAATATATTTTAAATGTGGTTGGGAATAACAACAGTTTTACCTGCTTTTTAACTGATACAAATTTTAATTTTATTAAAGCTAGAAAATTCTCAAATCTCTATTTTAGATCAGCTGGTGCAGGAAAAAATAATGCAGTTCTTACTTCTATTAATAATTTTAATTCTACTTCCGGGAAGGAAGTAGTGAATATTAAAATAGATACAAATCTGAATATTATTTCTTCTAAAAAGATGTCGATTGATACTTTTTATATAAATCTGGTAACCACAGCAACTATTTATAATGAGACTAACAGTACATTTTTCAATCTTATTTCGAAGAGATTAAATGGAATTAGTTCTGTAAAATTGTATAAAAGTAGTTTTCCCGGATTGTTTTGTAAGGAGGTAAGTTACACTCCCACTTCAAACACATTAGCAATATCAACCATGTCAGCTGCATCGTTTTTTACTGGTGCAATAACACCTACAACTGCTTTGGTTACGGATTCACCTAAAGGATTTACCGATACTCTAATTTGTCAATCACAGGTTGGAATTGAGGAATTAAATTTTTCAAATAACCATATTTCAATTTATCCAAATCCTGTTTCCTCGATCATCACTGTTGAATTTCAAAGTGAATTTGAACAGCCGCTTACAGTTAGGATCACCGATTTATCTGGAAGGGAGATCTCTAAATTTTATTTGGAAAAACCTAAACAAAGTTTGGATGTAAGAAATTTATCTCAGGGACTTTATTTAATAAATTTCTATTCGGAAAAGGGCTCATTTATCGGGAGTTCCAAATTCATAAAATCCGACTAAACGGTTAATAATTTCCCCTTTTAAAATCC
>JBKJQV010000102.1:0-2776 GCA_046593815.1 Sediminibacterium sp.
CGTTTTTAGCATAAGTAAGTTTGGCAAACTGTTTTTCTACTGAGGAAGGTAAACCTTGAATTAACAGGTTTTTCTCGTCCTTAAACTGTAATTTTTCGAGTATTGTTTGATTAGACATGCCTTAAAGGAAGTTTAGTAGGCTTTGAAAGATGGCAAAGTTAAAAAATTGTTACGTCTTTTCAGCATTAATTTTGTAATTCTTCAACAATTACTTCTTACCCTTTCTACGATCCCTGTGTTTGAATATGGGAATTTTGCTTTCGGTGCCCTTTAATATCCTGGTAATATTCTTTTGATGGGTAAGAATTACCATTAATGCAACTACAACGGCAAAAATTCGATAAAGGGTCTCTTTTTCATTAAAAATAAAAAGAATAAAAACCATAAAGGAAATTCCAGCTAAAATAGAGCTAAGCGATACAAAACGGGTTAAATAAAGAACTAATAGAAAAACGCCGATACAGCATACAGCAACAAGTGGTTGTATTGCAACAGCCATTCCTAAAAGTGTGGCAACACCTTTACCGCCTCGAAATTCAGCCCAAATTGGAAAAATATGACCTAAAACAGCAGCTAAACCTAGGCCAATCATAAAATTAGTTCTATCCCATTCATCTGTAAGATAATAGGGTAAAAGAATATAAAGAGATGTAGCTAATACACCTTTTAATACATCCGTAGCCATAACAAGTGTACCCCATTTAGAACCTAATACCCTGAAAGTATTAGTAGCGCCTGAATTACCGCTACCATAGTCGCGAATGTCAATTTTAAAGAAATATTTACTGACCCATACAGCGGTTGGTATGGAACCAATCAAATAAGCCAAAAGGATTAATAAGATTTCGTTCATTCAGTTAAAATATGATTACAAAGATATAAGAACAGGGTTAAAATAATAATTAATTAACATTACAAATTTATTGTTTTATCAAGTGAATTGCTATCCATCCGTCTTTACTCAGCGTATTAACTTTAGAAAAACCAACAGCAATTGAAAAATCAACTATATCTTTTTCATCAGATGATAATAGCCCACTTAAAATTAAATCACCACCTTTTTCAAGTATCAATTGCATATCATTTAAATTAGCTTCAATTATATGTCGGTTAATATTGGCAATAACACAGTCAAATTTACATTCCTTATTAATCGAACTAACTTCTTGTATTTTAATTGCTTTACACCTGTTAATTGTAATATTTTCTGAAGCATTTTCAATGCACCAATTATCATTATCAATAGCTAAAACATGCCTTGCTCCGAGTTTTTCCGAAAGAATTGCTAATACACCAGTTCCTGTACCAAAATCTAATACGTTTTTATCCTTAAAATTGAGCGTGCGCATCAGTTGTATTACAGAAAAAGTAGTAGCATGGTGACCTGTACCAAAGCTCATTTTAGGAGTGATAAGCAACTCATGCTCAAAACCTATTAATGGTTCATGGAAAAATGCACGAATCCCTACAAAATCATCTATTTCCACAGGACTAAAATTAGACTCCCATACTTCATTCCAATTTTGTTCCTTAATTATTGATAATGAATAAGTTAAACTTAGATTATTCAATAATTTTATTAAACTAATTTCATCAAAATTGTTTTCTGGAACATACGCTTTAAGTAAATTTTCTTCTTCCAAAAAACCATCAAACCCTATTAAAGTTAATGCAGCTATTAATAACCCATCGTCATCCAAATTAAGTTTATTGATTATAACTTCAATATGATTTTTCATAAGAATTAAAAATTATATTGTTACAAAAGTAGCTTTACAATTTATACTTCTATTTAAATTTCCAAAATGAATAATAAGTAGAATAAATATTGCTTTTATTAGAACTAAGTAAATTTTTATATTTTATCAAAACTTCAAATTCAATCAAAATAGAAAACTAAACAGAATTCAATCTAAATAAAAGTACCTGATAATTGAAAATTGTCTGATAAATAAATAAATGATATGGTGTTGAGCATTTCTTAATCAAAAATTCATTAAAATTGTTCTTATAAAAAGAACATAGTTTGAATACTATCAGTGTTATAATACCAACTTTAAATGAGTCGGAAAATATTTTGGGGCTAATTACGCAGCTTCAAATGGAAAAATCTAATCTTATTAAGGAGATAATTGTAGTGGATGGTGGCAGCAGCGATGATACAGTAAACTTTGCTCGTGATACTGGTGCGAAAGTTGTATTGTCTCCTGTAAAAGGAAGAGCATCGCAAATGAATTACGGTGCATCTATTGCAACTGGAGATATTTTTTATTTTGTTCATGCAGATACCTTACCTCCTATTAGATTTTCTGAGGATATCATAAAATGTATTCAAAATGGAAATACTATAGGTAGATTTTGTACACGCTTTTCGAGTAATAGTCTACTACTTAAATGCAATGCTTTCTTTACAAGATTCGATTTATTCGTTTGTTATGGAGGAGATCAAACATTGTTTATAAAAAGGGAAACATTCGAAACTTTAAATGGGTTTGATGATTCAATGCAGATTATGGAAGATTATGATTTTGTAACTAGGGCAAAACGAAAAGGCAAGTATGGCATTATTTTAAAAAATGTATTGATTTCTGCACGAAAATATGAAACAAACAATTGGTGGAAGGTTCAAAAAGCACATTATACTATCGTTAAAATGTTTAAAAAAGGAGCTACCCAAGAAGACTTGGTAAACAGGTATAAAAAAATGCTTAATTATCGTTAAACATTACTTACTATTCACTTTTTTCACTGTAAATTTATTACAAAAAATTTCAAT
>JBKJQV010000129.1:0-18754 GCA_046593815.1 Sediminibacterium sp.
GCTTCTCTTCTTCCGCATATACCAGCATGAGCTATAAATTTATTTAAAGGAATTAGCGAATCCTGTGTTTGGGGTATTGGATTATCTGTTTCAGTACCTTCTTTTTTTGTAAATGGTTTTGGGGTAGGTTTTGCAGAAGGAGTAATATTTGATTTCCGCACTTTAGGATCAGCAAATTTTTTACCAACTTTCTTTTCTTTCATTAGTTCTTCCGGATCAACACCACGGGCTTTTGCTTTTTTAAGCAACCTCATTTCTTCACCTGCAGCTCGGGCATCTGCTTTCCCTTTTCTTTTTTCTTGTCTATAGGCTTCTTTAATTGCACTGCCTTTAGTTTGATTGGCAAATTTGTTAAAGTTGTCGGTTCTCTTTTTCATTTTTTTAGTTTGCTGTTTTACAACAGGATTTTTAATTCATAACTCATAACTCTTAATTCTTATTCGCCAACTGTCCACAAGCTGCGTCAATATCTTTACCTCTACTTCTTCTTAGCCTTGCATTTACTTTGTTAGCCGATAAAATATCCATAAAATTTTGCACATCTTCTTCTGCAGGCTTTGTAAACTTAAATGCATCAATACTATTGTATTCAATGATATTAATCAAATCTGCAGGAATTTGTCTGAACACTTTTGTAAGTTCAGCTGCATCTTCAGGAGAATCATTTAAATTTTTAAACAAAATATACTCTAGTGTTATTTCATTTCCAGTTTTTTTATAGAAATAATTTAATGCTTCAATTAATATTTTAATATTATTGGTTTCATTTATTGGCATTATTTTATTTCGCTTCTCATCATTTGGGGCATGTAATGAAAGTGCTAGTTTAAATTTTACTTCATCATCTCCCAACATTTTTATTTGCTTGGCAACACCTGCAGTAGAAACAGTAATTCTTTTTGGACTCATAAACAATCCATCTTCTGCGGTGATACGCTCAATTGATTTTAGCACATTGCTATAATTCATCAATGGTTCACCCATTCCCATGAAAACAATATTTGTCAACTTTTTCTCAAAAATTTGTTCGCTTTGTTTATTAATTAATACTACTTGGTCAACAATTTCATCAAAAGTTAAGTTTCGTTTTCTGTCCATATAACCGGTTGCACAAAATTTACAACTAAGGCTACATCCTATTTGAGATGATACGCAGGCGGTTTTTCTAGCTTCCGTAGGAATTAAAACACCTTCAATTGCATGCCCATCAAAAGTTTTAAACCTAGTTTTTACAGTTCCATCACTACTGTTTTGTGTAGCATCTATTTTTAATGCAGGTAAAGCGAAATCGGTTGAAAGTTTTAACCTCAAATCTTTGCTAAGATTGCTCATAGCATCAAAACTGTGTGCATGTTTTTGCCAGATCCATTCTTGTACCTGCTTCAATCTAAATTTTTTCTCGCCGATACTAGTAAAGTAAGATTCAAGATCGTTTTGGCTCAAGTGACGAATATTAGGTAATGAAACACTCATCTTGCAAAGATAACCCGAACAGCCCCAAACGCCTATTTATCCTATAAATTATATCTTGTGGGTTCATATTCAAAGCTTTTGTATAATGAATACTTGTTATGTGATAGATGCAGTGAGAACTCCGATTGGTAGATATGGTGGTAAATTAAGCTCATTTAGGCCAGATGATTTATTAGCTTTTGTAATAAAAGCGTTGATGCAAAGAAACCCATCAATAGATCCTTCAGCAATTGAAGATGTAATTGCAGGTGCTGCAAACCAAGCTGGAGAGGATAATAGAGATGTAGCCCGAATGGCAGCTTTATTAGCTGGTTTGCCTGTTTCTGTGGGAGGTAATACAGTAAACAGATTATGTGCAAGTGGTTTACAAGCAGTTATGGACGCATCAAGAGCAATTATGTGCAATGAAGGTTTATTATATATTGCTGGGGGGGTAGAAAGTATGACAAGGGCTCCTTTCGTAACAGCTAAATCGGATGGTGCTTGGGGTAGAAAAATTGAGACTTATGATACAACAATTGGCTGGAGGTTTACCAATAAAGAACTTGCCGAAATGTATCATCCATATACTATGGGAGAGACGGCCGAAAATGTGGCAAAGCAATGGGGAATAAGCAGACAGATGCAAGATGAATTTGCATTTAAATCGCAACAAAAATATGCTACTGCTTTGCAAGCAGGTAAGTGGGAAAATGAAATTATTGCTGTTGAGATGATTAATGATCGTTTAATAACATGGTTTAATCAAGATGAACATCCGCGAGAAACCTCTCTTGAAAAACTAGCTTCTTTAAAGCCAGCTTTCGCAAAAGACGGATCAGTTACTGCTGGCAATTCATCTGGCATAAATGATGGGGCTTCTGCTATTTTATTGGCAAGTGAAGAAGCCGTAAAACTATTTAATCTACAACCAATTGCAAGAATAGCTAGCATGGGTATTGCTGGCGTAGATCCTTCTATTATGGGGGTAGGACCAATTCCTGCTTCGCAAAAAGCTTTGAAGAGAGCTGGATTAAATGTGAAGGATATTAACTTAACTGAATTAAATGAAGCTTTTGCTTCTCAAAGCATTGCTTGTATAAAAGATTTAGGCTTGGATCCTTCTACTGTGAATGTAAATGGTGGTGCAATTGCATTGGGCCATCCACTTGGATGTAGTGGGGCTCGAATTTCTACCAGTTTGTTGCACGAAATGAATCGACAAAAAGTAAAATATGGCTTAGCTACCATGTGTGTTGGAGTGGGACAAGGAGCAGCAATTATTTATGAAGGAGTTTAATTTTTAATTAAATCCATCGATTTTTTGCGTTGTAGTTTTAATTAATTGTATTTTTCAAATCCAAAATAAAAATTTTATGAAAAAGTTGTTGTTATTTTCTTTAATGTTAGTCGGTTTTTCTATAGCAGTAAGTGCTCAAACTGATACCACACTTCAGCATTATGTTGGTAAATATAAATTTGCTGAAGGCAGTGTAATTGCTGAAGCTACTGTTACATTAGACAATGGAAACCTTAGCGTTATCACTTCTTATGGAAGTTCGCCTTTAGTAAAGCAAGCGGACGATGTTTTTGCTGTTACTCAATTTCAGGGTACTGCAGCTTTTAAAAGAAATGAAGCTAAAAAAGTAATTGGTGTAAATATTAGCGCAATGGGTTATACTTTAGAAGGAACTAAAGAAGAAACCGCGACTATGATATTCACTCTAGTTCAAAAAAAGTAGAGAAAAGCTTAAAATATTTCTTCGAGAATTGCCGACTGGTGAATAGTTTTCTGTTCACCAGTTTTTATATTTTTAATGTTACAAGTTCCTTCATCTAATTCTTTTGCCCCGATGATAATGATGAATAAAATATTTTTCTTTTCAGCGTATTTAAATTGTTTTTCAAACTTAGCGTTTTCGTGAAATAGTTCTGAGGAAATTCCTCGCTCTCTCAATTTTTGCATTAAGCTAAATGCATTTTTACTTTCTACTTCTCCCAAATTAAAGAACAATATTTTCGTTCCATTCTGCGCTTCATCCGGAAATAATTGTAATTCTTCTAGCACATCATAAATCCGGTCAACTCCAAAGCTGATACCAACTCCAGGTACATTAGGTACACCGAATAATCCAGTTAAATCATCGTATCTACCACCACCACCAATACTTCCCATTTGAGCACCAATTGCTTTCACTTCAAAAATAATTCCTGTGTAATAATTTAATCCTCTCGCTAAAGTAAAGTCGGCAATAAGGCTGGTGTTATTTGTTATTTGTTGATAATTTAATATGTACTTGATTTCTTCAATTCCATTTTTTCCGTTTTCATTGTTTCCTAATAAAAATTGTAGTTTAGTCAATTTATTGTCATTACTTCCATCAATCATTAAATACTTTTCAATTATATTAATTTGATTGCTTGTTAATCCTTTGTTCAATAATTCCTCTTTAACTTTTTCCAAACCAATTTTGTTGAGCTTATCAATTGCAACAGTTATATTGGTCATTTGCTCAATACCGCCAGTTATTTCAGCCAAAGCAGCTAATATTTTTCTGCTATTAATACTTATTTGAATTGGTAATTTTAATCGTTCAAAAACAGTGGTGTAAATTGCTGTAAGTTCAACTTCATTTAACAAACTATTACTTCCAACAACATCTGCGTCGCACTGGTAAAACTCACGGTATCTTCCTTTCTGAGGTCTGTCTGCACGCCAAACAGGTTGTATTTGAAATCGTTTAAATGGAAGTGTTAAAGAACCATAATTCATGGCTACATATCTTGCAAATGGAATGGTAAGGTCGTACCTCAAAGCTCTTTCAGTAATTCCTTTATTATTTTTTCCTTGTAGAATTTTATCAAAATCAATAATAGCCTGTTCCTTTTTTAAGGGATTATCCAACCCATTATTCAAAATTTTAAAAATGAGCTTATCACCTTCTTCGCCATATTTACCCATTAGGGTATCTAAGTTTTCCATTGCTGGAGTTTCTAATGGTTGAAACCCATAAAGCTCAAAAACAGTGCGGATTGTATTAAAAATATAGTTGCGTTTATTCACTACAACTGCATTAAAGTCTCTCGTTCCCTGCGGTATGGATGGTTTACTCATTTAGGCAAAAGTATTGAATGTTTGTACAATAAATAACCCATTTCAATCACAGTTATTTGCAATAATTTATTAGCTAACAAGTATTAGTTTTAAATTATCTCATTATGGAATTTTAAAAAGCTTGCATCAAAGAAGAAATATTTCATAAATTGCCAATCCCCAATAAGCAACAATGGAAAATAATTTGAGAGATAGAAGTCAGAAAGGGTATAATAACTTTAGAAGGGTATATGATATGTCGATGGCTATATTGTTTATTGGTATGGGTTTCGCCATGTTTTTTTTAGAAAAATTAAAATTAAACTTAGTAATTAACGAAGACACTGGATTTCGTTATTTTTTCGGAAGTATTTGTTTATTATATGGTGGTTTTAGATTGTATAGGGGTATAAAGCAACCAGGGAGATTATGATTAAATTGATAATTAGTTTTTGGTTAATAGTAGGTTCGATGTTCTTTGTTTCTTGTAAAAGCAATGAAAAGGTAGTAGATAATAGAGACACGCCAACAAAGGGAATGATTAATATAAGTGTTGACGAAAGCTTTAAACCAGCAATTGTTGAACAAATTAGGGTTTTTGAATCCTCTTTTCCTCAAACAAAAATTAATGTTAGCTATAAATCGGAAGTAGATTGTTTTAGGGATTTGCAAAGCGATAGTACTAGAATGATCATTGTTGCAAAAGGTTTAACTGAAAAAGAAGCGGATTTTTATAAAAGCGTATTATCTTACAAACCTCAATATGGAGTGTTAGCCTATGATGCAGTAGCAGTTATAGTAAATAAAGATGCAAAAGATAGTATTTTTAGTTTTAAAGACATACAAGAAATATTGAGCGGGAAAAAGATGATTACAGCAATAATGGACGGGAAATCAGCTACAAGCACGGTTAGATATTTAAAAGATAGTGTGTTAAAGAAAGGTGAATTCGGAAAAAATGTTGTTGCTTCAAATAATAGTCAAGAGGTCATTGATATAGTTGCTAATCGAAAAGATGTAATAGGCTTTGTAGGTATGAGTTGGATAGGAGATTCCTACGATCCAAAGCAAGTGGCTTATTTGCAAAAAATCAGGTTGTCAAGATTAGAATGTACAGCTTGTTTGGAGAAAAACGTATTTGCGAAGCCTTCACAGGCAACAATTACAAGAGGCGAGTATCCTTTGGCACGGCCATTGTATTATATATTAAAAGAAAATTCAGCTGGTTTAGGAACAGGCTTTATGAATTTCATGAGTTTAGAACGAGGACAGCTAATTTTTAGAAGATCTTTTTTAGCTCCGGCTAAAATGGCTTTTCAAAAAAGGTTGGGAAATATAAAATAGGAATAACAGAACAACTATAAAAAAAGAAAGATGAAGAAGAACGTTGCTTTGATGTTTGCAGCTTTGTTTGCAGTACATTTTTTATCAGCTCAATTGTCTGAAGGCATTAAGATGCTGAATTATGAAAAACAGAAATCTGCTAGAGCGGAGTTACAAAAACTGTATAATGCCAATCCTAAAGACCCTCAAACTATTTATTGGCTTGGTCAAGCATTACTGGCAGGAAATGGGACTAATGTACCTTCAAAAGAAGAAATTGCTGCTGCCGAAGCCCTTTATAGGAAAGGCTTACAGGAAGTTGGAAGTGATCCATGGCTGTTGGTTGGAATGGGACATGTAGAACTATGGGAAGGTGGAGAATTAAATTCTGCCAAGCAAAAATTTGAACAAGCAATTACTGCTTCTACAGAAACAAGGGGAAAAAACAAAGGAAAAGCCAATGCTGCTATTCTAAGTGCTATCGGTCGTGCAAATGCAGATGGTGGTCTTAAAATGGGTGATCCTGTTTATGCAATTGACAAATTAAAACAGGCAGGTTCGATTGATTTATTGAGCCCAGATATTTTTATTAATATGGGAATTAATTATCAAAAAACCGGCGGTGAAAATGGTGGGGAAGCTGTAAAAGCTTATAACGAAGCCATTTCGAGGGATCCAAAAAACGCATTGGCAATGTTTAGAATTGGAAAAATATATTTGAGCCAAAATAATAAAGATCAGTTTGAACAATACTTTAACAATGCTATTGCAGCAGATCCTACATTCCCTCCTGTTTATTATACCTATTATAATTATTATTCAAACAGAGATGTTGCTAAAGCCAAAGATTACTTAGATAAATTTTTAACATACGCTGATAAAGATCCTCGTAATGAATTATTCCAAGCAGATTATTTATTTCGTGCAGGAAGTTATGAAGAGTCATTGGCAAAAGCAAAAGAGATTGAAGCTGCAGTTGGGTTAAATACCTTGCCAAGATTAGGTGTAGTATATGCATATAATTATGACAGAAAAGGCGACTCTGTTGTTGCTAAAAAATACATTGATGATTTTCTTAAAAATGCACCTGCTATTGACATTCAGCCAAGTGACTATGAATTAGCTCTTAAACTTGCCATTAAATTTCCAGGCAATGAAGCACTTGCTTCAACCTATGTTGAAAAATCACTTGAATTAGATACAGTTAAAGCAAATAAAATTGCTTTAATGACTGATGCTGCAACTGTTTTTGGTAAATCGAAAGCGTATAAAGAGCAATTGTATTGGTTAACAAAAGCTGCTGATTTAAATGGAGGAAAACTTTCAGAATTTGATTATTATGCAATTACCAATGCAGCTATTAATGCTAAAGATTATGCTCAAACATTGAATTTTGCAAAGGGATATATGGCCAATTTTTCGGATAAACCACAACCATATCAATTGTTTAAAAGAGCGGCAATGTTAAGCAGCACCGATTCATCGGTTATTGTTGATAACCTCAACTACTTAGATTCAGTGTATTCGGTGGTTGACTTGAACAAGTATAGAAAAACAATATTTTTAGATGAGTATTTCAAACTCAACTACTACGTTAATCTTTCTAATGAAATTAAGAAAAGACCTGATTTTAAGGTAACTACCGACGGTTCTAAAACGGCAGCGGTATCGGAATTTATAGCTGCTTGTCAAAAAGTAATCACAATAACCGATAAAATGATTGCACTTTATCCTGATACAACAGACGAAAACAATAAATATGCCCAGGATGTTAAGGCAAGTATTCAAAAAGCCATTGATTATTATACCAACCCACCCGGAAAAAATGGTGGGAAATCGTCTGGCGCAACAAAATCATAAGATTAATGAATAAAAAAACTCCTCCTAAAGAGGAGTTTTTCATTTATATGCTTTCTCAAGCTTATTTTTGCGTTCTTAATTCAAGATATGGGTTGGATGTTTACTTTATTAGAGATAGATGCAAGTGCAACAAATTCAGCTGCTAATTACTTTCCCATTGGTCTTCAATTGATTTTTGCAGCAGGTTTTGTAGCTACAATGATCGGAATTTCTGCCTTAGTAGGCCCAAAACGTAGTACTGCAGATAAATTGGAGAATTTTGCAAGTGGTATAGAAAGCCATGGTAATGCCCGACAACCAATGGCTATTAAGTATTTTTTGGTTGCCATTCTATTTGTTTTATTTGATGTAGAAGTAATTTTTTTCTATCCTTACGCTGTTAATTTTAGAGAATTAGGATGGCATGGATTCATGGCAGTATTGATGTTTGTAGGTTTCTTTCTTGTAGGATTCATATATATCATTAAAAAGGGAGCTTTGAATTGGGAAGATTAGAGCATAAATTAATAATGAACAATTAATAATTAATTCATGAAAATGAACATAGCTAAACATTTCAGGGTTATTATCAATTGTAAACTATTAATTCCTAATTCTTAATTATTAATTTTTAATTTAAAATATGTCGCGTCCAGTTCGATTTAATATTCATCCTATTCCGGCCAAAACTTCCGATGCAATCGGAAATATAGCTTCTCCAGATGGTTTTGGAGGCGACGGTTTTTTTACAGCCAAATTGAGTGATGTAGTTGGTTTAGCAAGGAAAAATTCTCTTTGGCCATTACCTTTTGCTACATCTTGTTGTGGTATTGAATTCATGGGTACAATGGGATCTCATTATGATTTGGCAAGATTTGGATCTGAAAGGGTTGGATTCTCTCCTCGTCAATGCGATTTATTGATGGTGATGGGAACCATTGCTAAAAAAATGGGCCCAGTTTTACGTCAAGTTTATTTACAAATGGCAGAACCACGTTGGGTTATTGCGGTTGGTGCATGTGCCTCAAGCGGAGGGATTTTTGATACATATAGTGTTTTACAAGGTATTGATCAGATTATTCCAGTTGATGTTTATGTACCTGGTTGTCCGCCACGTCCAGAAGCAATATTAGATGGGTTTATGAAAATTCAAGATTTAGTTGGTGAAGAAAGTATTAGAAGAAGAAATGGAGAGCAGTATAAGGCATTGATGAATGGGTATGGAATTGAATAGTCCGGAAGTCGGAAAGTCTGAAAGCCCTAGAGTCATTGAAAAAAAATAATTAGGGAAAAAAGTAATTAGGTATATGGGTTTAACAAATCAATACATTAAAGAAAAGTTGGAAGAAAAATTTGCAGATCAAGTTTGCAATTTCGAAGATACTTATGGTATGCTTAGTTTTGAAGCTCCTAAACAACAAAATTTAAAAGTGTTACAATATCTGTATGATGAACCTACCCTTAATTTTCAATTTTTAACTGATTTGTGTGCTGTAAATTTTCCTGATGATAAAGGCAGAGAGTTAGCAGTTGTTTATCATCTTCATAACCTTAAAGAAAATATTCGCATTCGATTTAAAGTTTTTACTTCAATTGATCAGACCGATGTATTTACTGCGTCTAAATTATATTCGAGTGCAAATTGGATGGAACGTGAAACCTATGATTTTTATGGAGTTAATTTTGTAGGTCACGATAACTTGAAAAGGATTTTAAATGTAGATGAAATGGATTATTTTCCTCTAAGAAAAGAATATCCGTTAGAAGATCAAACAAGAATTGACAAAGACGATGAAATGTTCGGAAGGGGATAGCCCTATTTTTAAATGAAGATTTTAGTAAAATGAATGATCATCATATAACATTACCAGAAGGCTCAATAGAGCGTCAAACAACTACGCTAAATGTTGGTCCAACACACCCAGCAACTCATGGTGTTTTCCAAAATATTATGGAATTAGATGGAGAGCGCATTGTTTCTACAGAGCAAACTGTAGGATATATTCATCGGGCTTTTGAAAAAATAGCAGAGCGTAAACCACTATACCAAGTTACTCCACTTACTGATCGATTAAATTATTGTAGCAGTCCTATCAATAATATGGGCTGGCATTTAACCTGCGAAAAATTATTGGGTGTAGAAACACCAAAGCGCGTAGATTATTTACGGGTAATAATTATGGAATTGGCGCGTATTTCCGACCATCTAATTTGCAATTCAATTGTTGGAGTTGATACTGGTGCATATACTGGATTCTTGTATGTTATGCAATACCGCGAATTAATTTATGAAATATATGAAGAAGTATGTGGGTCCCGTCTTACTACTAATATTGGGCGTATTGGCGGTTTTGAAAGGAATTTCACTAATACAGCGTTCACAAAACTTGAGAAATTCTTAAAAGAATATCCTAAAGTATTGGCTGAATTTGAAGGCCTTTTTACCCGCAATAGAATATTCATGGAACGTACTATTGGAGGAGGCGCTATTAGTGCAGAACGTGCTTTGAATTATGGATTTACTGGCCCAAATTTAAGGGCAGCAGGTGTTGATTATGATGTAAGAATTCATAGCCCTTATAGTAGTTACGAAGATTTTACTTTTGATATTCCAGTAGGAAAAACAGGGGATAATTACGATCGTTTTTTAGTGCGTAATCAAGAAATGTGGCAGAGCTTAAGCATCATCGAACAAGCATATCAAAAAATTCAACAATTCAAAGGTGCAGATGCGGAAGTATACCATGCTGATGTGCCTGAATATTATCTTCCTAAAAAAGAAGATGTGTACACTAAAATGGAAGCTCTAATATGGCATTTTAAAATTATAATGGGAGAAATTGATATGCCCAAAGGAGAGGTATACAAATCGGTAGAAGGTGGAAATGGAGAACTTGGATTTTATTTAATTAGTGATGGAGGGAGAACTCCATTCAGATTGCATTTTCGCAGGCCATGCTTTATTTATTATCAGGCATACCCAGAATTAATTACGGGTGGAATGTTGAGTGATGCAATTGTAACAATGAGTAGTTTGAACTTAATAGCAGGTGAATTAGATGCTTAGCTCTGTGGAGTTATGAATTAAGAATTATGAAATAAGTTTAATGAGTATGGTACAATTTTCACAAGATCAAATGACAGAGTTTAGTAGACTCGTAAGTCATTATCCAGAAGGAAAACAGAAAAGTGCTTTGCTTCCTGTTTTACATTTGGCGCAAAATAGTTTTGGCGGATGGCTGAGTTCAGATACGATGGATTATGTAGCAGAGTTGTTGCAAATAAAATCGATTGAAGTTTATGAAGTAGCCACTTTTTATAGCATGTATAATTTAAAACCAGTAGGCAAATACATGTTCGAAGTTTGTCACACCGGACCATGCATGATTAGTGGATGTGATGATATCATTGAATATATTGGAAAAAAATTGAGTATCAAACCAGGAGAAACAACAGCTGATGGTATGTTTACCTTAAAAACAGTGGAATGTTTGGGTGCTTGTGGCTATGCTCCTATGATGCAGATGGGGAAAACTTATAGAGAGCATCTAACCAAAGAGAAAGTTGACGCGATAATAGAAGAGTGTAGCAAAAATGCTGCAGCAAATAATTAATTTATGGGTGTAAAATTATTATTAGAAAAAGCTCATATTGATGGTATTCGCTATTTTGATGTATACCGCAAAGAAGGCGGGTATAAAAATGTAGAGAAAGCTTTGAAAGAAATGACGCCGGAAACAATTATTGAAGAAGTTAAAAAAAGTGGCTTAAGAGGTAGAGGTGGCGCTGGCTTCCCGGCAGGAATGAAATGGGGCTTTATTGCAAAGCCAGAAGGTGTTCCACGCCATTTGGTTTGCAATGCAGATGAAAGTGAACCAGGCACTTTTAAAGACAGGTATTTGATGGAATTTCTTCCTCATTTATTAATTGAAGGATTAATTATTTCTTCTTTTGCTTTAGGAAGTAATGATACTTATATATATATCCGAGGTGAATACGCTTGGATAGTTGATATTTTAGAATATGCTATTGAAGAAGCTAAATCAAATGGATTCTTAGGAAAAAATATTTTAGGTACAGGATTCGAATGCAATATTTATGTACATCGTGGGGCAGGAGCTTATATCTGCGGAGAAGAAACAGCATTAATAGAATCTTTAGAAGGCAAGCGCGGAAACCCTCGCATTAAACCTCCATTCCCTGCAATACAGGGTGTTTGGATGCGACCAACTGTTGTAAATAATGTAGAAACACTTGCAGCCATTGTTCCAATTATTAATATGGGTGGAGATGAGTATGCTAAAATTGGTGTTGGCCGTTCTACAGGAACTAAATTAATTTCTGCATGTGGAAATATTAATAAACCCGGTGTTTATGAAATAGACATGACTATTTCTGTAGAAGAATTTATTTATTCTGATGAATATTGTGGAGGTATTGCAAATGGTAAAAGATTAAAAGCTTGCATTCCTGGTGGATCATCTGTTCCAATTTTGCCTGCCAACCTATTACTTACCACTGCTAAAGGTGAAAAGCGATTAATGAATTATGAAAGTCTCAGTGATGGAGGATTTGCAACAGGTTCTATGTTAGGCTCTGGTGGATTTATAGTTTTGGATGAAGATCAGTGTATTGTAAAAAATACCTTTACTTTAGCTCGATTTTACAGACATGAAAGTTGCGGACAATGTTCGCCTTGTAGAGAAGGAACTGGATGGATGGAGAAAATCTTAAAGAATATTGAAACCGGAAAAGGTAAAATGAGCGATATCGATATGTTATGGGATATTCAACGCAAGATTGAAGGAAATACTATTTGTCCTTTAGGTGATGCTGCTGCTTGGCCTGTTGCCGCAGCTATTCGACATTTTAGGGATGAATTTGAATGGCATGTATTGAACCCAGAGGAATCACAAAATAGCAATTATGGATTAGCACATTATGCAGATCCAATTCATGTACCAGCTTAACAAACTATGTCTGAACAACCATTATTTAAAGTAACAATCGACAATATTACAATTGAAGTACCTGCTGGTACTACTATTCTTAATGCTGCTCGCAAAATTGGAGGTGAAGTAGCACCACCTGCAATGTGTTATTATAGCAAGCTCGAAGGAAGTGGCGGAAAATGTAGAACCTGTTTAGTAGAAGTTAGTAAAGGCTCTGAAAAAGATCCTCGCCCTATGCCTAAATTATTGGCAAGTTGTAGAACAACTGTAATGGATGGCATGGAAGTTAAAAATATTACTAGTGAAAAAGTAATTGATGCGCGCAATGGAGTAGTTGAGTTTTTATTAATCAATCATCCGCTAGATTGCCCTATTTGTGATCAAGCTGGAGAATGTCATTTGCAAGATTTAAGTTTCGAGCATGGTAAAGAAGGAACTCGTTATGAGTTTCAACGAAGAACATTTAAAAAACACGATATCGGCCCATATATTCAATTGCATATGACGCGTTGTATTCTTTGCTACCGTTGTGTTTATGTAGCAGATCAACTTACCAATAAACGCGAACACGGAATTTTAGATAGAGGTGATCATTCTGAAATTGCAACATTAATTGAGAAAAATTTAGATAATGATTTTATTGGTAATGTAATTGATGTTTGCCCCGTTGGAGCATTAACTGATAAAACATTCCGTTTTAAAAACCGTGTTTGGTTTTTAAAACCAATGGATGCTCATAGAGATTGCCCTAAATGCAGTGGTAAAGTAACTATATGGAATAGAGGAGATGAAGTTTTTAGGGTAACTGCAAGAAAAGACCAATGGGGTGAAGTAGAAGAGTGGATTTGTAATACTTGTAGGTTCGAAAAAAAGAAATCTAGCGATTGGATAATAGAAGGTCCTAGGTTGATTGATAGACATTCAGTTATTTCTCAAGGTCATTATGCAGGATCAGTAGGTACTCATATTCCAACAGAAATTTTTGAAGCAGTTCATAATGGACGCAAGCCTCATTTACTAATGGATATACATGCTGTAAGTGAAGTAAACCAATCAACTATAACATTAAGCGAGTTGGATAGACCAGCACATTCAACTGATTTTAAAACTAACCAAGAATAATTGATTATATAATGACACTATTGGCATTTGATTGGATTTTATTGGTAGAAAAATTAGTTCTAATTGCAATTATTATTTTTGCAAGCTTAGGCATTGCTTTATATACCACTTTCGGAGAACGTAAAGTTGCAGCAATTTTACAAGATAGGCCAGGTCCAAATAGAGCAGGTCCATTTGGGTTGTTGCAACCATTAGCAGATGGACTAAAATTAATAATGAAAGAAGAAATTATTCCCAATTCATCTAACAAAGCTTTATTTATACTTGGACCAGGATTAGCAATGACGGCTGCTTTAATGACTTGCTCCGTTATTCCTTGGAGTAGCCATATTGAATTATTTGATCGAAAAATAGATTTACAAATTGCAGACATCAATATAGGTATCCTATACATTTTTGGAGTAGTTAGTTTAGGTGTATATGGAATTATGATTGGTGGATGGGCTTCTAATAATAAGTTCTCATTAATGGCTGCTCTTCGGGGTGCATCACAAGCAATTAGTTATGAACTGGCAATGGGCCTTTCACTTATTGCGGTGTTAATGATCGGTGGTTCTCTTAGCTTAAAAACCATTGTAGACGAGCAAATGGCAACCGGTGCTCATTGGAATATTATTTACCAACCTTTGGGTTTTATAATTTTCTTTATTTGTGCTTTAGCAGAATGTAATAGAACACCATTTGATTTGCCTGAAGCAGAGAATGAATTAAATTTTGGTTATCATCAGGAATATTCTTCTATGAAATTGGGCTTTTACTTATTCTCAGAATACATTAATATGATAATGAGTAGTGCAGTTATGGTTTGCTTGTTCTTTGGAGGATATGATCTTCCTTTTTTTGATGAATCTAGACTTCCTGTGAATTATGCTGCGATGGTTGGATTAGGAACTTTATTGATTAAAATAGTAATATTTATTTTTGTATTTATGTGGATTAGGTGGACTATCCCGCGTTTTAGATATGATCAATTAATGAATGTTGGATGGAAAAAATTAATTCCATTGGCATTATTTAATATGTTGCTAACTGCAGCAGTTATTTTATGGAAACAAGGTTAGGAGTGAATTTAGAAATATTAGTTATAAATTAAGAGTTAAGAATTAAAGTAATAGTAAAAGAGTAAAATAAAATGCAAGCATTAACTACAAGAGGAAAGGAAGTCAGCAGGAAACCCATGACTTTTATGGAGCGAATATATATCCCCTCTATTCTTAAAGGCATGGCTATTACTTTCAGTCATATTTTTAAGAAACAACCAACAATTCGTTATCCAGAACAAACAAGAGAATTTAGTCCAGTTTTTCGTGGGCTACATGTTTTAAATAGAGATGAAGAAGGAAGAGAAAATTGTACTGCGTGTGGGTTATGTGCAGTAGCTTGTCCGGCCGAAGCAATTACCATGGAAGGAGCAGAACGCTTACCAGGTGAGGAAAATAAATACAGAGAAGAAAAGTACGCAGCCAAATATGAAATCAATATGTTGCGTTGTATTTTTTGTGGGTTGTGTGAAGATGCTTGTCCTAAAGATGCGATTTATTTAAGTGAAACTTTTGCACCTGCTAATTTTACTAGAAAGGGATTTATTTATGGTAAAGAGGATTTACTTATTCCAAATCCAGTTACTGAGCCAGAAGCATATGCTAAAGCGCGTGGGGAAAAAAGAGTTCATAATTAATTAAATGTAAAAGTTATTAAATAGCAGTTTCATTACTGGCTTTAATTATAAAAAATGAATACAGTTCAAATTTTATTTTTCTTTTTAAGTGCATTGGCCATTTTTGGTTCAATAATGGTGCTTTTGAGTAAGAATCCAGTGCATAGTGTTTTATGGTTAATCACTGTATTTTTTGCAATATCAGGCCACTATATTTTACTGAATGCTCAGTTCTTGGCAATTGTTAATCTAATTGTATATGCTGGAGCAATTATGGTTTTATTCCTTTTTGTTATTATGTTAATGAACTTAAATGCAGATGGGGAACCACGCAAACATTTATGGATGAAATTGGCTGGAGTAATTTCAGGTGGATGCTTTTTAATGGTATTGGTTTCATTAATTCGTCAAACTACAGAATTAACTGGAAAGACAGCTTTAATGAAAGAAGGAAATATTGGATTAATTAAAAATTTGGGTAAGGCATTATTTAGCGATTATGTAGTGCCTTTTGAAATTAGTAGTGTGTTATTTTTGAGTGCAATGGTAGGAGCTGTAGTAATTGGTAAAAAAGATTAATTCATAATTCATAACTTATAATTCTTAATACATAAAATGCCAATACAATATTATATCTACTTCTGTTTAACTCTTTTTAGCATCGGTGTTATTGGTGTGCTTACTAGAAGAAATGCAATTATTGTTTTTATGTGTATTGAGCTTATGCTCAATGCTGTAAATTTATTACTAGTAGCATTTTCTAAAATGCATCATGGAGCTGCATTGATTTCAAACTCAGCAACTAAAGCTGGTATAGATGGCCATTTATTTGTTTTTTTTATAATGGTTGTTGCAGCTGCTGAAGTAAGTGTTGGGTTGGCTATAATAGTAATGATGTATAGGAATACACATTCGGTAGATATTAATTTTTTAAACAGGTTGAAAAACTAATACTTACATGAGTAAAATTGTTTTTTTAGTTCCACTTTTTCCCTTGTTGGGATTTCTGATTAATGGATTAGGAAGAAAGTTGCTTTCTAAAACGGCCATAAGTATTATTGGTTCAGGTGTAATTTTATTGTCATTCTTAACTTCCTGTTATTTATTTACTCAAGTTACATCAACTACCGATTCTATAAACTCGGTGGTTACGCTGTTTAATTTTATTTCAGTTGAAGAGTTCAAAATACCATTTGCTTTTCAGGTAGATCAGTTATCTGTTTTGTTCTTGTTAATTATAACAGGTATCGGATTTCTGATTCATTTGTATTCAACTTCTTATATGAAAGAGGAAGAATCGCATCATTTTGGCAGATACTTTGCTTACCTCAATCTCTTTGTATTTTCTATGTTGTTATTGGTAATGGGATCCAACTATGTAATTATGTTTATTGGTTGGGAAGGGGTAGGTTTATGTTCATATTTATTAATTGGATATTGGTTTAAAAACAGTGAATTTAATTATGCTGCTAAAAAAGCATTTATAATGAATCGCATTGGTGATTTAGGATTTTTGTTAGCAGTTTTCTGGTTACTATTTAAATTGGGTACCGTTAACTATGGAGATGTATTTGCCAATGTTGCTCAATTATCTACATTCGATTTAACTGCTATTACTACTTTATTATTTATAGGTGCAATGGGTAAAAGTGCACAAATACCATTGTACACTTGGTTGCCAGATGCAATGGCAGGTCCAACTCCTGTATCAGCATTAATACATGCTGCAACTATGGTAACAGCAGGAATTTATATGATTGCTCGAAGCAATATATTATTTACAATGGCGCCGGCTACACAAACACTAATTGCTATCATCGGGTTAGCCACTGCAATTTTTGCAGCTACAATTGCTATAAAACAAAATGATATTAAAAAAGTATTGGCCTATTCTACAGTTAGTCAGCTAGGTTATATGTTTTTGGGATTAGGTGTTGGTGCATACACTGGTGCTGTATTTCATGTAATGACTCATGCATTTTTTAAAGCATTACTGTTTTTAGGAGCAGGTTCAGTAATTCATGCAATGCACCACGAACAAGATATTCGTAAAATGGGCAACTTAAAAAAATACATGCCCATCACTCATTTTACTTTTTTATTGGCTTGTTTGGCAATAGCAGGAATTCCTCCTTTTTCTGGTTTCTTTTCAAAAGATGAAATCTTGTCAGCTGCTTTTGCAAAAAATCCACTCTATTATTATATAGGAGTTGGCGGTGCTTTAATGACAGCCTTTTATATGTTTAGGTTGTATACGCTAACCTTTTTGGGCAAATTCAGAGGCACACATGAACAAGAACATCATTTACATGAAAGTCCCTCTGCAATGACAATTCCATTAATTGTATTGGCTTTACTTTCAGTTGTTGGTGGGTTTATTGGAATACCAGAAGTGTTTGTAGAAAATAAACATTGGCTCGAGCATTATTTAGCTCCTGTTTTTGCAGAGTCTACTAAATTAGCAGAAGTTCATCACCCAAGCCATAATCAAGAATATATTATGATGGGCACGACAACTGTTTTAATTATCGGTTTTATTTTATTTGCTATAAATTCTTTCAAGAAATATACTGGCGAAGGGGAGTTAAGAGCAACTGGATTCGGAAAGTTATTGGAGAACAAATGGTATATAGATGAATTGTATAATACACTTATTGTAAATCCAATAAATTCATTTGCTGGGTTCTTAAAAAATATTATTGAGAAAAAAGGGATTGATGGATTGGTAAATGGAGTGGGTAAATTGGTTACGTATAGTTCAAGACAATTAAGATTGGTACAAAGCGGACAAGTAGCCAGCTATTTATTAATTATGATATTATCGATAGTGGTATTTTTCTTGATTTGGTTCAATGATTTAACCATAATGCGATTTTTAAACACAATATTTTAATTCGTTTTAAAAGTAGAACAGCAATAATGATAGCCTTATTACTTATATTAATTCCTTTAGTTGCAGGGTTGTTTTCTTTTACTATAAAGAAAGAAGCATTAGCAAAGAATTTTGCATTAGTGGCATCATTTGTTACAATGATTATTTCATTGATAGCTATTTGTTCTACTACTGGAACAACTTTTGATGTTCCATGGCTTACAGATTTAGGAAGTAGGTTTACTTTAAAGATGGATGGAATGGGTAAGATGCTTTGTTTGCTTACTGCTATTGCTTACCCGTTGATATTTGTTGCAGTATACAATAATGAATATAAAAACAACAACTCATTTTTTGGATTGATGCTACTTACTCAAGCAGGATTAATGGGCGTATTTTTAGCCGCAGATGCTTTATTGTTTTATTTTTTCTGGGAACTTGCA
>JBKJQV010000159.1:0-10735 GCA_046593815.1 Sediminibacterium sp.
TTTACTAGTTACTAGTATATCTTCTAAATACATACGCTGTACTTGGAAAGGACAGCGTATGTATTTAGAAGATATACTAGTAACTAGTAAAATGAGGGGTAAGCAGATAGGAAAACAACTTTTTGACCGATTAATTGTTGAGTCAAAAGAGAAGAATTTAAAAGGAATTGTTTGGCAAGTATTAGATTGGAATGAACCCGCCATTGAATTCTACAAAAAATATAGTGCTACATTTGATAATGAATGGATCAATTGCAGCATTCCGTAAAAGCAAGTGATTTCAAATTGTATGCTTAAGAATAATTTTTTAGCCCTATTATTTTTAGCCTTTATTGTGCTAGTTTCCTGTTCAAAGAGCAGTGAATCAATCCCAAATACAGAAAACTCAGTAGGAACATCTGGTAAAGCAATTGATAAACTTGCAAAAGGAATTAATTTATCTAACTGGTTCAATGATTATTCGGATAGAAATCAATTAGGAACAAGATTCACTACAGCTAACTTCAATCAAATTAAAAACGCGGGATTTACATATGTTCGACTTCCAATCGGACCTTTGATGATTAGCGATCCAAATAATATTAGTTCTATTAACCCTACTAGTTTAGCCCAATTAGATCAAGCTGTAAAAAATATAACTTCAAGCGGTTTAGCAGTTACTTTAGATTTTCATGCATATACTCCCAACTTTGAATCTAATTTAGCAACCGACCCTTTAGCAAGAGTAGCATTCCGTCAATTTTGGAAAAGCTTATCGAATTATTTTAGTAAATATGATACTACTCAAGTTTTCTTTGAAATATTTAATGAACCACATGCTGGAGCGGCACAGAGTATAGCCGGAATTGATAAAAATTGGTGGGCGCCATTTCAAGGTCAATTAATACAATCAATAAGAGAAGCAGCTCCAAATCACTATATTATAGCAGGTGCCGAAAATTGGAATAGTTGGTATGATCTTTCATTTATGAAAGTGTATTCAAGTAAAAATATCATTTATAATTTTCATTTATATGAGCCATTTATTTTTACTCATCAAGGAGCTTCTTGGGTTGGCAATCCTTACGATAAATTAAAATCCCTTCCTTACCCTGGATCACCTCAAAATGTTGCTTCATTATCAGCTTCTGCTCCAAATTCAGAAATAAAATATTTAATTAGTTGGTATGGGAGTCAGCAATACAATGCCGATTCATTGAACTATGCTGTTAAACAAGTGTACAATTGGGGTAATCAAAATAAGGTTCCTGTTATTTGCAATGAGTTTGGTGTTTATAAAGTATTTGCACCATCAGACAGTAGAACTAGGTACTTACAAGACATGCGCAATATTCTTACTAAATATAAAATGGGTTGGGCTGTTTGGGAATACGATGAAAGTTTTGGACTAAGCAGTTATCCTAATAATAGTAGATCAGGATTACCTGTTTGGGATTCGAATGTATTAACAGCACTTGGACTTAACTAACGCCTTCAGTAACAATATCAGCTCCACCAATTTTTCCAATCAATCCCTGCAATACTTTACCAGGGCCACATTCTATAAACTTAGTAGCTCCATCATTAATCATAGTTTGAACACATTGGGTCCATTTAACTGCACCTGTTAGTTGTTCAATTAAATTATTTTTTATTTCAGAAGGATTAATTACCGCTTTTGCAACTACGTTTTGGTATACAGGGCATGTAGGTTGGTTAAATTGAGTAGATTCGATGGCAGTTGCTAATTCTACTTTAGCAGGCAACATTAATGGAGAATGAAAAGCTCCACCAACCGGTAAAACCAACGCACGTTTAGCTCCAGCTTCTTTCATTTTAATACAAGCAATGTCAATGCCTTTAATAGATCCACTAATTACCAACTGTCCAGGGCAATTATAATTTGCGGCAACAACTATCTCTCCTGTTTCATTATAAATACTAGCACAAATATCTTCTACTTTTTCATCCGACAAATTCAATATCGCGGCCATGGTAGATGGATTTAATTCACAAGCCTTTTGCATAGCTTTAGCTCTTATGCTTACTAAGCGCAAAGCGTCTTCAAAACTAAGTGTGCCATTGGCAACTAAAGCAGAAAACTCACCTAATGAATGGCCAGCAACCATTGATGGATTAGCATTTTCAATTGTTTTAAAAGCAGCTACAGAATGTAAAAATATTGCTGGCTGAGTTATATTGGTTTGCTTTAATGCTTCATCTGTTCCAGAAAACATAATATCGCTAATACTGAAACCAAGAAGTTGATTTGCTTTTTCAAATAATATTTTTACAGAGGCATTCGTTTCATATAAGTTTTTTCCCATTCCAACAAACTGAGCACCCTGTCCTGGAAAAACGAAAGCATGTTTTGACATAGTTAGTTATTTTACTTAAAATTCGGTTTTCAATTCAATATAACGAAGAAATTCTTCCTTCTTTTTATCGTCTTTGAACTTACCTCCATAAAAAGAAGTAATTGTTGAAGAAGTGTCGTCTTCTACCCCTCTACTTGCAACACATAAATGCTTTGCATCAATTACAATTGCAACATCTTCAGTTCCCAAAGCCATTTGTATTTCTTTTGCAATTTGAACAGTTAAACGTTCTTGAACCTGAGGTCTTTTAGCAAAATATTCTACCAATCTATTTAATTTACTTAATCCAATTACTTTTCCATTGCTGATATAAGCTACATGTGCTTTCCCCATAATTGGAACAAAATGATGCTCACAATTACTGTAAAATGAAATGTTTTTTTCAACAAGCATTTCATTGTATTTGTATTTATTATCAAACAATGCAACAGCAGGTTTATTAGCAGGATTTAAACCACTAAAAATTTCTTTGATAAACATTTTAGCAACACGCTTTGGAGTGCCTTTTAAACTATCATCTGAAAGATCAAGACCCATGGTTTCCATGATGACTTTAAAATGTTCTTGAATAATAGCAATCTTTTCTTCGTCTGTTCTATCAAACGCTGTAGAGAGCATAGGAGTATCTATTGATGTGCTGATATGGTTATCGCCCATGCTATCCATCATTTCATCATTGAATTCGATCTTATCGCCATTAAGACGGATATTCGACATAATTTCGTTCTGTTTCATATAATCTAATTTTTAAATCAAGTTTAGTTTCTAATTTAGCTCTTAACAAATCATAACACACTACTGCAATATTTTCTGCAGTTGGAATGAGTTGTTTAAATTCAATTGTATCAAGGTTTAAGTTTTTATGATCGAACTTATTTAATATTTCTTCTTTTATTAAATCGCTCAATTTTTTTAAATCAATTACATAGCCAGTATTAGGATCGATTTCTCCAATAACTTTTACAATTAATTCGTAATTATGACCATGATAGTTTTCGTTATTGCACAAACCAAACATTGCTTTGTTTTGTGCAATAGTAAAACTTGGATTGTTCAAACGATGTGCTGCATTAAAATGCTCTTTGCGAAAAACAGCAATTTTTTTGTTATTCATTTAAAAAAAGGTTTCAAATGCATGCACACCAACATGCTTTTACAAAAATTATGAATCATCCAATTTTCAGAACTATTATTAAGGCACTGTTTCAGAAGTGTGCTGATCAAGTGGCCATATCCATAGAACAGCAAAAATAGCAACTGTTTATGAATATCTAATAACAATCAATTATAACGCCAAGATGGTTATTTTGTTTAAAAGAAATATTAAATAACTAAACAAACCGGTTTAATTACCATAATATTCTACGTAAATACGAGGAGTTTCATACAACTTAATACAATAAAGTTCAACAGTTTTGGGCAAATTGGGAGCTAATTCATTCCATATAGCTATAGCCAAATTCTCAGTACTGCACATTTTGTTGTTCATAAAAGGAACATCCATATTGAGGTTTTTATGGTCGAGATGGTCAATAACATGAATTTTAATTAGTTTACTAAGTTCTTTAACATCAAAAAGAAAGCCAGTATCTGCATTTGGAATACCTTTTATAGTCACAAATAGATCATAGTTATGACCATGCCAATTTTCATTAGCACATACCCCAAAAATTAATTCATTGCGTTCTTTTGTCCATTGAGGATTATATAATTTATGAGCTGCATTAAAGTGTTCTTGTCTGGTTAAATATACCATTACCTGCTATGATTTATACAAAGGTACAAAATTGGAGAAATTTGATGGTTTTTCATCAACTTTACAGTCATGAGAGTAGTAATTACTGCCGCAACTGTAGTTGAATGGATGCCAACTTTTATTCAATTAGATGGATTATACACAGGAGAAAGTGAACGTTTAAAAGTTCAGTTTTATCAATCAGGAGTTGGTATGTTATCGAGTGCTGTGGCTTTTACCCGTTTAGCGCTAGAAGATAAACCAGATTTAGTAATTCAAATTGGCATTGCTGGTTGTTTTAATAAACGAATTCCACTTGGAAAAGTAGTGGTTGTAAAAGATGAAATATTGGGCAACATTGGAGTTGAAGAACATGGAGTTTGGAAAGATATTTTTGATCTTAAACTAGAAAAAAGTAGTTATCATCCATTTGAAAAAAGATCATTACCCAATCCATGGCTAAATAAATTTAATTTATTGAACCTGCAAGAAGTAAATGCAATTACAGTGAACGAAATTACTACTCATCAGTTAAGAATTGATCAGCTTACAAAAAAGTATAAACCAACTTTAGAAAGCATGGAAGGAGCTGCACTTCATTATGTATGTAGAGAAATGAATATTCCATTTATTCAAATCAGGGCCATTTCTAATTACATTGGCGAAAGAGACAAAACTAACTGGAAAATGAAAGAGTCCATTGATCTTTTAAATCAAACCATTATTCAATATCTTGATAAACTTTATAAGATCAAGTAAATTATTATTTTACTGGTGTAAATTCTAGTACTCTAAATGTACCGGCCTTTAAAGGTGCTCTACCATTAGGTGTTGAAGGAACATCAAAATCAGCTACTGGAAAATATAATTTATGTGTTTTTTCGTCAATAGCATTTGTTCTCGCGCTTTTTAATGTAGCTATTGTTTCAATAACTTCTGCAAAACCATTAGATGCATTAGTGTTAACAATTGTTGAAGTTCCTTCTCCATTAGAAGAGAATAATCGATTTTTTGATGCATCAAAAACAACACCATCACAGCCACCTCCAATAGGGAGAGATTGCAAAATTTTTCCATCAGAAGTAGACATTACAACCAAGGTTTTACTATCACTACAAGTTGAATAAAGTTTTCCCTTTTTTAAGTCTATTGCCAAACCTGTTGGGGCCTCACCTGGTAATAATGACCAATGATTTACAACTTTAAACTCTTTTAAATCTATTACTACAATTTCATTTTTGTCTTCTACATTCACAAAAAGTTTTCCCCTGCCATCACTCATCGCAGTTTCTGGCTTTCCGCCTACAGAAATAGTTGCTACTACTTTTTCAGCTATTGGGTCTATTACTGTTAAATCATGGCTTTTTCCATTACATGTAATAATCTTATTCGAAAAATTTTCATAAAAGATATAATCCGGATTTTCACCCACAGGTATTGTTGCAGTTATTGATTGATCATTTAAATTAAAAACAAAAACATTATTAAGCCTACCGTTACTTGTATATCCTTTGTTTAATAAAGGATTGTATGCGATTCCATGAACACCAGTTGTTCCTTTAATTACACCAACTGAATCTCCAGTTTTTAAGTCAACAACATTAACTTGGGTACTATGGGAAATATATAATTTATTATTAGGACCAACCGACAAATAATCCCAGCCCCCCGCACTTGGTATTGAGAAACTACGAGAAAGTGAATAGGTTGGTTTATGTTGAGCATTTGAATAAAAAGCAATCAATGCAAACGATATTACTATTAAATATTTCATTTGCTAATATAATTACAATATTCAATTCTTTTGAAGATATTGAATGAATTAACTTTGTGTTAATAAACCAATTATGCGATTTTCACTTGCATTCTCACCTTGCCCGAATGATACATTCATTTTTGATGCCCTCGTAAATAAAAAAATTGATACCGAAGGAATTGATTTTGACGTGTACTTAGAAGATGTTCAAACCTTGAATGAATGGGCTTTGGCCGATAAAATGGACATAAGCAAAATTAGCTATGGTGTTTTACCAATTATAATGAGTGATTATGAACTTTTAAATAGTGGTGGTGCATTAGGAAAAGGTGTAGGTCCATTGCTTATAACAAAAAAAGATATTGAATGGACTATTGAAAAAAAAGTAGCTATTCCGGGTAAAAACACCACAGCACATTTATTATTTGTGTTAGCTTTTCCAAAAGCAAAAAATAAAATATTTAAAGTATTTAATGAAATAGAAGATGCAGTTTTATCAGGTGAAGTTGATGCAGGTGTAATAATTCATGAAAACAGATTCACATACGAGCAAAAAGGTTTAATAAAGCAGTTGGATTTAGGGGCTTATTGGGAAGAAAAATTAAAAGCCCCAATACCACTAGGAGGAATAGTAATAAAAAAGAATATCAATCAAGATATTAGAACAAAAATTGAAGTGCTTATTCGTAAAAGTATAGAATATGCTTTTGAACATTACCCTTTTATTTCTGACTATGTTAAACTTCATTCTCAAGAAATGAATGAAGAAGTCATGCGTAAGCATATTAATTTGTACGTAAATGAATACTCACTTAATTTAGGCAATGATGGAATGGAAGCTGTAAATAAATTAATCTCAATTAGTAAATCAATACAATTCTAATTAGCTTTCAAAGCTTTTGCATACACTTCCAATACTCGTTTACGTGCAACTTCATGAATAACAATAGGCTTAGGATAATTAAACTCTTGAAATTCGGGTACCCATTTTTTTATATACTTTAGGTCTTTATCAAATTTTGCTGTTTGCAAATAAGGATTAAAAACCCTGAAATAAGGTGCGGCATCACACCCACTTCCACTTGCCCATTGCCAGCCACCATTATTTGCTGCCAAATCAAAATCCATTAATTTTTGAGCAAAATAAGCTTCTCCCCAACGCCAATCAATTAATAAATGTTTGGTTAAAAAAGATGCCACAATCATACGAACCCTATTGTGCATAAACCCAGTAGCATTTAATTCCCTCATTCCTGCATCAACTATCGGATAACCAGTATTTCCTTCGCACCACTGTTTAAATTCCAGTTCATTATTTCTCCATTCTATTCTATCATATTCTAATTTAAAAGATGCCCCTTTGCCAACCCTTGGGAAATGCCATAAAATTGAATGATAAAAATCGCGCCAAATAAGTTCATTTAAATATGTTTCATTTAACTCTTTTGCTTTTCTAGCTAATGCCCTTATACTAACAGTTCCAAAACGTAAATGTACTCCCATTTTTGAAGTGCTGTTTTCTAAAGCAGGGTAATTTCTGTTTTCTGTATAATGCTGTACAATATTTTTGTTTAAGTTTATGGAAGGAAAAGGATTATTAGTAGGTTCAAACCCAATTTCTTTTAGTGATGGAATTTTAGCTGGTTTTTGCTTAAGAAAAAAATCAATGTATTTTTCACTAGGAAAAGTAGCTAAGTCATTTTCGGTTAACCTTGCTTTCCACTTTCTACTATATGGTGTAAAAATTGTATAGGGTTTACCATCATCTTTTATAACTTCACTTTTTTCAAAAATAACTTGATCTTTAAATGAATTAAATAAAGTACCACTCGATTGTAGCAAATTATTTATTTGTTCATCTCTTTCAATTGCATAAGGCTCGTAATCGTGATTAGTAAACACCTGTTTTACAGAATATTTTGCTGATAATTTGGTAAATACATCTTTGGGATAATCATAAAATACTTCTAAACTAGTACCTTTTTCAATCAATAAATTTTGCATTGTTAATAATGATGCATGAATAAATGCTACTCTATTATCTGCTTTATCATCTAGTTGATTTAGAATTGATTTATCAAATATAAAAATGGGCAAAACTGGCAACCCTGTCTTAAGTGCATTGTACAATCCTCTATTGTCTTCTATTCGCAAATCTCTTCTGAACCAAAAAATATTTATAAGGGGTTTGTTATTGGGCATGGATTACTAACAATAAAATGAAATGATAGTTCTGAAAATTAAGCAAAAAAAATCCTGGCTGTATAAACAACCAGGATTTAATAAATTACTTAACTATATTAAAGTTCTCTAACATTAAATTCAACTCTTCTATTTGCAGTTTTTCCTTTAGTAGTTTTGTTATCTGCAATTGGGCTTTCGCTACCGTGACCTTGAGTTAATAATCTCTCAGCATCTATTTTCTTGCTGAATAAAAATGCTTTAACTGAAGATGCACGTTTTAATGATAATGGCAGGTTAATTTTATCAGAACCAGTATTATCAGTATAACCATCAACATAAAGTTTTAAAGTAGGAAAATCATTTAAAGCTTTAACAACTTTCATTAATTCTACTTTAGAAGCTTTAGTTAGTACTGCGCTTCCTGTTACAAACATAACTTTCTTATTATCGAAATTGTATTGTTTAGCTAATTCAGGACAACCAAAATTATCAACTGAACCTTTTATAGTAGGACACTTATCTTCTTCATTATTTACACCATCTCCATCAGTATCTGGTATAGGACAGCCTTGATAACGAGCTAAACCAGCAACAGTTGGGCACTTATCTTCTTCATCGTTAATACCATCTTTATCAGTATCAGGAATAGGGCAACCTTGATATCTAGCCAACCCTCTAACAGTAGGACATTTATCATTTTCGTCATTAACACCATCACCATCTGTATCTGGTACAGGACATCCTTGGTATTTAGCTAATCCTTTAACAGTAGGACATTTATCGTTTTTATCTAAAATTCCATCACCATCAATATCTTTTTCAACTATTATCGCTGGCGGTGCTACAACAGCAACAACTGCAGGAACTGCAACTGGGGCAACATAAGCCTTATTACCAAATAATTTTAATTTTAATCCAAATTGAAATCCTTCATTATAATAAGAAGCAGTTTTATTTGGATTTGTACCATCAGCCATACTTGTTAAACCATAAATATAACGACCATACACTTTAATGGTACTATTAGGGAACAATTCAAAGCCTGCGGTTAAAGCAGTACTAAATGCCTTAAATTGTCTTTTAAAGTAAATACTTGAATTATCATTCTTCAAAGCATTTAAAAAATCAAATTGCGGTCCAAATATAAAAGCAATTTCATCGTTACACGCATACTTAAATAAAACTGGGTACGATTGGTATTGCATTGTTCCGCCATATTGTCCAAGCGGATTATTATTCCCTTTATACCATAAAGTAGACCATTGTGCTTGTGGTTCTAACGACCATTTAGTGCTAAGTGGTATATTAACCCAAACACCACCAGCCAAAGCTGCAGCAGTTTTATAATCAATACCAAAACCGTTTTTGACTCTAAATTGTGTAAAATTACCAGCGCCTAATATACCTACTGACACTTTGGGTTTTCCTGTCTGCGCAAATACCTGTGCAGAAGCGATCAATACAATCGCCGAAAGGATAATTGCTTTTAAATTTTTCATTTTTATTTGTTTGCTTGTTTGAAATTGTTAAATATATGTAAATATACGAAAAATTGCATATGAACCTGAGATTTAAGGAACTAACCTATAAAAGTTGGTGAAATATTTTTGAAGCCAATGGATTTGTATAGCTTGTTACCCCGAATAATTTAACCCATCTAATACCATAAATAGCATTAGTTAACCAAATTTCATTAGCATTTTGCATTTCTTCAACTGAAACAACCCCTTCTTCAACTTCGTAACTATTAGCTTTTAATTGGTTAATTAAAAATCGCCTCATGATACCTGCAACTGGGCCTTCTGATAAAGCAGGCGTTTTAATCATGCCATTTGTCACAATAAAAACATTAGCAATAGTAGCATCAGCTATATTTCCATCTGAATTCAGGAGTATAGCATCATTTAGATGATGCTCTTTAGCCCATAATGCTCCCATTACATAAGGCAAATAGTTATTAGTTTTTAAACTAGAATAATGATCTGCTGATTTTACTGCAAGTTTAAAAATATCAATTTCCAACCCGTTTTCATTTAATTGATTATTAGACGGATTCAAATCCCAGGTTTGAATAATCATATTGGGAAAGTGATTTTGTTGGTCATATATACCACCTTCTCCTCTAAAAATAGTAATTCTTACTCTTGCCAAAAAATGATGTTGATTCTTTTGTATCAAGCTATTAACAGCATTTAAAATATAAGCAGCATTGAAATAAGATGGCGGAATAAATTGAAGTATTACCAAAGAATGAAACAATCTTTCCATATGCAACTTTTCAAATAAAATTGATCCATCTGCCCATTTAATAGTTTCAAAAAATCCGTCTCCATACCTAAAAGAGCGATTATTAGGTGAGATCAATAATTTGTCCGTTCGAATTATTTTACCATTATAAAAAAGAAAATCTGCTTTAGCCATAGGTACAAAGATAGAATGAAGGTAAATTGCTACTCGAAATTTATCAGTTATGAAAATAGATCAAATCATTGTAGTCCTTGAATCAATTGCACCCCTTGCTTTTCAAGAAACTTATGATAACTCAGGACTAATAACTGGATCAAAAGAAATGGAATGTAAAGGAATCCTTTGCACGTTAGATGCAACTGAAGATGTTATAAAAGAAGCTATTTTAAAAGGATGCAATTTAGTGGTGGCTCATCACCCTATACTTTTTAAAGGAATTACAAAGTTAAATGGTAA
>JBKJQV010000208.1:0-3605 GCA_046593815.1 Sediminibacterium sp.
TGTGATTCGTACTTTAAATGCATCTCTTCTAAGTTATTTTTATTAGATCAATCTACTACTATATTAACTATGCGCTTTTTCAGCAGTTTCTTTTTTTCCTTCTTCATGATGTTCTTCTTCATCGCTGTTTCTCACTTTTGCCATATACGTTACGTTCGGCAATACGTGCAACATTTCTAACACATAAAACTGGCGATTCGGATTTTCTTTACGAACCATTGTAATTGCACTCTCTTTGTTATTAGCATTACCGAAATTAATTGCGTTGGTAGGACAAGCTTGTTGGCAAGCCACTTTAATATCCGAATCAATTAATGGTCGGCTATCTTTCTTCGCTTTTAATTTTCCTTCTTGTAAACGTTGAACACAGAAAGAACATTTTTCAATAACACCTCTAGAACGTACTGTAACATCAGGGTTTAATACCATTCTAGTTAAATCATCGTTCATGTCTAACACCACATCATTCACAATACCAATTTGGTTATCGCCAAAACTATCTGCACCAGTATAATCAGACCAGTTAAATCTACGAACTTTATAAGGACAGTTATTAGCGCAATATCTTGTACCAATACAACGGTTATAGGTCATTTGATTCAATCCTTCAGAACTATGGTTAGTAGCAGCAACCGGACAAACATTCTCACAAGGAGCGTTATCGCAATGCTGACACATGAGTGGTTGAAAAACAACTTTCGGATTATCCATTTCACCACTGTAGTAACGATCAATTCTTAACCAATGCATTTCATGACCACGCATTACTTCTGGCTTACCTACTACAGAAACGTTGTTCTCTGCATTACATGCTACAACACAAGCACCACATCCAGTACAAGTATTTAAATCTACACTCATGCCCCATTTAATTCCAGGGCGATCGTATACTGGATATATAGTTCCTTGACTTTCGAATTTATCTAATCCACCCCAAGGCTTTAATTCAGCATCACGCTCATCACGAATTTCTGTAGGGTTGTGTTTATATTCTGCAAGTGTTAATTCTTTCATTACCTCGGTACGATTTCCTTGTGCAGTATCGTATCGGCTATGTGTTTGCGTTAATGCAACAGGATATTTTTCACCTGTTTTAGCAATAGTAACATCAACATTAGTAAAGTTTATAGAAGCACCATTTAAAGAAGCCAATGTGTATGCATTTTTTCCAACATTGTTGGCCGACTTACCCATTTTTTCACTACGGCCATATCCTACAGCAATACCAATTGAATTTTCTTCAGTTCCCGGAATAATTAATACAGGCAATTCAATTGATTTTGAACCAACGGTAACTTTTACAACAGGCTTTGGCGGATTTACTTCGTAAGCATCTGCTTGTCCACCGTTATTTAAATCTATATTTAGCAATGTTCTAGCCATTGCAGGAGAAACAATTACGTAGTTGTCCCAAGTAGCACGAGTTACCGGATCTGGTAATTCTTGTAACCAAGGATTAGAAGCACCCTGACCAGCACCGATACCAACTTTTTGATAAAGGACTAGTTCAATTTTGCCACCTTTTTTAGCGCTTGTTGCAGAAGCAGCAACAGTCATAGCAGAATTAACGAGTTCACCATTAAAGCTTCCAGCACTAGTAGCACCAGTTGAAGTACTGAAAATTCCTTCTTGTAAAGCTTTATCCCATCCAGCAACTCCACCTAATTTAGTGCCCCAGAAATTTTTGAGATAGGCTAAATAATCTTCAGAAGTACCAGCCCATTTTAAAAGGCTATCCTGCCACTGACGCGTTTTAAATAAAGGATAGATTGTAGGTTGTATAAAAGAGAAATGACCTGTTTTAGATTCTGTATCACCCCAACTTTCTAAAAAATGATGATCGGGTAAAACGAATTTACATAGCTCAGCAGTTTCATCTACTTTAGCAGCAAAAGAAACTACTGTCTTAACTTTTTTCAAGCCAGCTTTAACCTTATCAGCATCATACCAAGAATAAACAGGGTTAGCGCCATAGATCAATAAAGTTCCAATTGATCCAGCGTTCATTTCGTCTACTAATTTAGCAAAATCACCATCAACACCTTTACGAGTATTATTTGTTTCGGCCCAATTAATAGTAGTACCACCAGCACCAACTGCATTGTTAATAGCGTTAACTATTATTTGAACATTCACATCATTGCTACCTGCAACCACCAAAGCTGCGCCCTTGTTGGCATTCAACGCTTTAGCTGCTTTTTCAATTCCTGCTTTTAATTTTGCATCGGTAATACCATTTACACCTTGGCCATTTACTGCACTTAACAAAGCAGCAGCAATTGCACCAGTTTCAGATGGGCGATGTAAATATTTTTCATCTGCATTGGCACCAGTAAGAGAAGCAACCGATTCAAAATGAATATGCTTACTCATTTCCGGATTTTTCTCATCTAGTTTTTTACCAGCTGCGTATTGTTTTGCAAATTCAATAGGGCTTAACCAAGTTCCTAAGAAATCGGCACCTAAGCTAACTATTGCTTTTGCTTTATCAAATTGATAAGAAGGAATTGCACGAACACCGTTGGTTGCTTCGTTTGCTAATAGCATTGCGCTATTAGAAACAGCATCATAAGTAACATGTTTACTTCCTGGATATTTTGCTAAAAATTGATTAATAATTGCTTGAGTTGAAGGAGAGTTGATGGTGCTAGTAAGTACAACTACTTGTCCACTTAATGAAGCTGCAATTGATTTATCGGCTGCTTCAAAAGTTACTTCTTTACCATCAATAGTTGGGAAACGTAAACGAGCAGTATCATATAAATCTACACCAGAGGCTTGTACGCGTGCAGAAGTACCCCCTTTTGTGATAGGACATAAATCGTTGCCTTCAATTTTAATTGGTCTACCATCACGCACTTTGGCTAAAATGCTTACTGTATCTCCATCTTGCACATAGGTAGTAGCATAATATTTTGCAATACCTGGTACAACATCTTCGGGTTTATTGGCGAAAGGAATTGCCTTTTTAACAGGTATTTCGCAACTAGCTGCAACTGCCGCAGCGGCTGTACTAAATCCTACATATTTTAAGAAGTCGCGACGAGGTGCTTTGGCATCTAAAAAACTCTTGCCATCTTCGGCAACAAAGGGAAGTTCTTCTTTAAACTCATCTTTTACGTCCTTATTATATGCTTCGGATTTATTCAGCTCTCCAAAACTCTGCCAGTGCTTTTTTTGCTCCATAATTATTGATTAACAGTTGAAAACCTTATCGGCCTTCATCGTTCGAATTATATATTTAGAAACCCTTTGAAAACAATACTATTTAGTAGTGACATTTCTGACATTCTGTACCGCCAATTTTTTCAACAGTAATACCTTTAGTACTATCAATTTTTCCACTCTTTAAATCGGCGTGGTATTTTTCATAAATGCTATAGAAACCATTGTTGTTGAATTGAACTTTTGTTTCGCGGTGACAGTTAATACACCAGCCCATGCTCAAATCAGCATACTGTTTTACTTCCCCCATTTCCTGTATATTACCATGGCAAGTTTGGCATACCTGTTGTCCTACTTTTACATGCTGACTATGGTTAAAGTAAACAAAGTCTGGAAGGTTGTGAATTCGTACCCATTCTATAGGGTGGGCACCATCAGGT
>JBKJQV010000209.1:0-15108 GCA_046593815.1 Sediminibacterium sp.
CTGTTGATGTAGAAGAATAAGTAGAACCTTCAATTAAATTAATTGCATTAGTATCTTCCAAATCCGCTACAAATGAATTGTACTCTGTAATACCAGCCTCTACAAATCGCTTTTCGAGATTGCGTAATATTGATTCTCTAACATCAGACACTTTTAGAGAAATGTTTTCTAGAATATCTTTAGCTAAAATTGATTTACCTCCGCTTGCGGCACAACAATCCCAAACAACAGGCTTGCTATTTAATAAAGATAAAGGTTGTTTTATTGTTTGAATTATTGTACCAACTGCTTGCGAACTTAAATCTTGTATCACGAGTTCTTTATCAATTACAACAGTGCCTTCTAACTTTGTTCCGTTGGGAAATGATAAAGAACTATCTGATAATTGTTTAAAAGTTATACCAGCATTTGCTAATGAAGCAATTACTTTTTTGGATTGTCCAGGTCTAATTCTACAAAATAAATCAGGTTGAATTAAATGCGAAATAGTAAAAAGTTCTTTATCAATATCCTTACTTAACAAATGACCGAATGGAAAAATAGCAGACTCATTAAACAATTGGTAATTATTTTTAACCCAATCAATGCGCTGAGTTAAATTACTCGACCAATTTTGAATCCAAGTTTCATTGTACAACAAACCCCACTCACCAACAACTTCATTGCATAAAAAAATAGCAATTTTAATTCCATCTTCTAGTGAAAATAATTTAGCTGATTTACCTAATCTATAATATTGGTAACATATTTGCGAAATGTATTTTCGGTCTTTGGAACCAAATTTTTTATTTTGCGAAAAATGATTTTTTAAATAAGCAGTAAATGGCATAGAACCATTGTACTCATTAATAAGTTGGCAAGAAGATTTTATATGTTGATGAATATATTTCATAATAAAATAGCTCATTGTACAATGAGCTATAATTACCTATTTTATTTAAATCTTACTTATAATTCCAATAATGTTTTCACAGGATCCTTACCCATCAATAACAATGCAGGGTTTTCTAATAACTCTTTTACCCTTACTAAAAAACTTACACTTTCTCTACCATCAATAATTCTATGATCGTAACTTAATGCCAAATACATCATTGGACGAACTAGTACTTGTCCGTTTACAGCCATTGGTCTATCCTGAATTTTGTGCATTCCTAAAATAGCGCTTTGTGGAATATTAATGATTGGTGTACTCATTAAACTGCCGAACACACCTCCGTTAGTAATAGTAAAAGTGCCACCCGTTAAGTCATCAGTAGTTAGTTTGCTATCTCTTGCTTTGCCTGCAAGTTTTACAACTGTTTTTTCTATTTCAGCCATGCTCATACTTTCAACATTTCGCATCACTGGTACAGTCAAGCCTCTTGGGGTGCTAACTGCTATACTTATATCTGCATAATCGTGATAAATAATTTGATCTCCGTCAATATATGCATTTACAGAAGGCCATTCACCCAATGCAATAGCGCAAGCTTTTGAGAAAAAACTCATGAAGCCTAAGTTAACACCATGGCTTTCTTTAAACTTATCCTTAAATGTTTTTCTAATATCCATAATGCTCGTCATATCCACTTCATTAAAAGTGGTAAGCATAGCAGTAGTATTTTTTGATTCAACTAATTTTCTACTAATGGTTTTACGCAATGCACTCATCTTTTCTTGACGCACATTTCTACTATACAATTCAGCGCCTGCAACAAATACTTTTTTACCAGGATTTGTTAATGCTTCAAGCACATCTTGTTTCATAATTTTTCCACCAACACCAGATGGAGTAATCGTTGTAGTATCCATTTTTTTATCGGCAATAATTGCAGATGCAACAGGACTGGCTTTTACATCATTCGCAACTGTAGTTACCGGCGCTTCATTTACAACCGCCTTTTTTTCTTCAACCTTTGGCGCTGGAGCGCTTGCTCCTTCTGGCTTTGCAGCAGTTTCATCTATTGTTGCTAATAAGTCTCCAATATTTAGAGTATCTCCTTCTTTGCCTTTAGTGGTAAGTATTCCTGCCTTTTCTGCATTTACTTCAAAAGTAGCTTTCTCGCTCTCCAATTCTGCAATTACTTCATCGCGTTCTACCCAATCACCATCCTTTTTAGTAAACTTCAATAAAGTAACTTCATTGATAGACTCTCCTACTGTTGGCACTTTTATTTCGATCATAAAATTGTGTTTCTAGATATCAAATTAAACATTAAAGGCTGTGTTAATAATTTCTGCTTGTTCTTGCGCATGAACTTTTGCATAACCAGTAGCAGTAGATGCACTTGCATTTCTTCCAATTACACCAAAATTAATTGATTTAAGATTCATTTGTAAAAAACTTGCAGCACCCATATTCATTGGCTCTTCTTGCACCCAGAACCATGTTGCTTTACCATACTTTTTATACAAAGAAATTAATTGCTGATGAGGCAATGGATAAATTTGTTCTAAACGAACAATAGCAATATCGTTTCTGCTATCTTTTATTTGTTTTTCAGCCATTTCGTAGTACAATTTACCAGAACAGAATAATACTTTTTTTACTTGTGAAGCATCTGAAACAAAAGCATCATCAATCACTTCTTTGAATCCATCATTTAAAAAGTCTTCTACTATACTATATGTTGCAGGGTTACGTAGATTAGCTTTTGGAGAAAAATTAATCAATGGCTTACGGAACGTCCATGTTAATTGTCTTCTAAACATATGGAACAAGTTAGCCGCTGTTGTAATATTTGTAATTACCATATTTAATTCAGCACACATTTGCAAAAATCTTTCCATTCTTGCACTGCTATGTTCTGGACCCTGACCTTCATAACCATGAGGTAATAACATTACCATACCGTTTTGTCGCTGCCATTTCTGTTCTCCTGCAGCTATAAATTGATCGATCATTGTTTGTGCCCCATTACAAAAATCGCCAAACTGCGCTTCCCAAATAACAAGTGCATTTGGATTTGCCATAGCATAGCCGTACTCAAAACCTAGAACACCATATTCACTTAACAATGAATTGTAGATTCTAAATTTTTGTTGATTTTCTTGAAAGTGATTGAGTCTATTATATCCTTTATTAGTAACCTCATCTCGTAAAATAGCATGGCGGTGACTAAAAGTTCCGCGCTGAACATCCTGCCCACTCATTCGAACAATATTACCATCTGTTAATATTGATCCATAAGCCATAAGCTCAGCAGTTGCCCAATCAACTTTACCTTCAACTTCTAATAACTTTATTTTGTCCTGCAATAATTTTTCGATTTTTTTCAATGGCTTAAAATCTGTAGGCCATTTCATAAGTCCATCAAACAATACTTTAAATAAATCTTGTGTTATTGCCGTGTTCGGTGAGTTTTCAAAATTTTCAGTAGTAGCTTTATGCATACTTTTCCATACTAATTCAGGAGCCTGGTATTTATAAGGAAGTGGATGTTGTTTAATTTCATCTAATCGTTCTTGAAGATCTGCCCAGAACTTTTTCTCCATTTCTTTTGCTAGTTCTTGAGCATCTGCTTCTCCGTTTTCAATTAAAAAGCTAGTATAAATTTCTCTCGGGTTTTGGTGCTTCTCAATTAATGCATACAATTGAGGTTGGGTATATTTAGGATCGTCTCCTTCATTGTGCCCATGTTTTCGATAACAAACCATATCAATGAAAATATCGCTATTAAATTCTTGTCTATATCTAGTAGCAATCTCAGCACATTTAACTACAGCTTCTGCATCATCGCCATTAACGTGCAACACTGGGGCTTGAACCATTGCAGCAACAGAAGTTGAATAATCAGCGCTTCTTGCATCATCAAAATCTGTTGTAAATCCAATCTGGTTATTGATAACAAAGTGAATAGTTCCACCAGTATAATAGCCGCGTAAATTAGACATTTGCAAAACCTCATATACAATTCCTTGTCCTGCTAATGATGCATCTCCATGAATTAGGATCGGCAAAATTTTATCAAAATCACTTTGCTTAATAACATCAGCTTTAGCTCTAGCAAAACCAACAACAACCGGATCAACCGCTTCAAGATGAGACGGATTTGGCATTAACTTGAGGTAAATATTTTTATCATTTATTGTTGTTACTTCACTACCATAACCTAAATGGTACTTTACATCTCCACTTCCCATTGTTTGATCTATTGTTGCTGTTCCTTCAAATTCACTAAAAATTTGCTCGTATGTTTTTCCCATTATATTAGCAAGAATATTCAGTCTTCCTCTATGTGCCATTCCGATAACAACTTCTTCTACAGTATTATCAGCAGCAACATTAATAATAGCATCTAAAGCAGCAATTGTAGTTTCTCCTCCTTCTAAAGAAAATCTTTTCTGCCCAACATATTTAGTATGTAAAAACTTTTCGAACATTACGCCTTGGTTCAACTTTTCTAAAATGCGGCGTTTTTTTGTGATTGATAAAGGAGTTGAAAAATTTTTCTCCATTTCATTGGTAAGCCAATCAATTTTCTTTTGATCGCTAATATATTTAAATTCTATACCTACATGATTGGCATACACATTTTGCAAATGTGCAAGAATATTTCTTAAGGAAGTAGTGCCAATTCCAATTAAATTTCCCGCTTGGTATGTTGTGTTCAAGTCAGCATCGGATAATCCAAAAAATGAAAGCTCCAGATTAGCTCCCCTGTCTTTCCTAGCTCTTATAGGATTGGTTTTTGCCAATAAATGTCCTTTATTTCTATACCCAAGAATTAATCGATATACTTTTATTTCCTTCATCCAATCAATTCCAACAGAAGTTTCTGTTCCTTGGGAATTTAAAGATTGAACTCGGTTAGCTACTGCAAAATCGAATCCTTCAAAGAATTTTTTCATATCAGGATCAACACTTGCAGGATCTTTTACAAAATCGGAGTATAGTGCTTCAATAAATGCAGGGTGTGAGTTTGTGATATAAGAGAAATCCTTCATTTGGCTTAATTATGCAGCTTTTTGATCAAAGTGGATGCAAATATCGGTCATTAGAGGCAGAAAATGATTCAAAAAAAGGGGCAAAAAGTGATTATTTTTGATTTATTTCATATTAAATTTCAATTTTTCGTTCCTAGCCCTTACCTTTGCCGTCCTGAAAAAATTAGAAAATGGCAAATCATTCGGCTACTAAGAAAGACGTAAGACAATCGGCAAAAAGACGTGACCGTAATCGTTACTATGGTAAAACTACCCGTAACGCTATTCGTGATTTAAAAGCGAACACAGAGGCAAAACCTTATGAAGAGCAATTGCCAAACGTTGTTTCTATGATTGATAAGTTAGCAAAGCGTGGAATTATCCATAAAAACAAAGCTGCCAACTTAAAGAGCAAATTAGCAAAGAAAGCAAAAGCAGTTGCATAAATTATTTTACTACTACAATATATTTAAAGCCCTTCCACATATGTTGAGGGGTTTTTTCAATTTCAGGCCTTAGGCAATTGAACTTTAAATTCATTCATATCATTATTACTCGAGAGGTAAGTTAACTTACCAAGGTGCAATTCTAGAATTCGATGAATAATAGACAATCCTAATCCAAATCCTTTTGTATTTATTGCATTTTCACCCCTGAAAAATGGAACCGTCATTTTTTGCACTTCAGTTTGTAATAATTGCGGCCCAATGTTGTGGAACTTAATAAATACTTCATTTTCGCCTGTAAATAACTTAATCTTTAGTTTTTTATCTATTGAATATTGATACGCATTTTTAATTAAATTAAAAAACACTGATTTAAGTAAAGCATCATTTCCATTTATTATTAGATCATCTTGATTTTCTAGAATCTCTTCAAAACTAAAATCAATAATTATATCGGAATAAGTTTTTTTTGCAAGAAGCATGCAATCATCAATTAGCTCATCAACTCTTAATAACGAAGTATCTGTTAAAAATGATAGTTGATCATTTTGAGAAATCATTAATAATGAATTGGTCAAGTTGACTAAATGAAGCTGATCTTCTTTTAAAGAATTTAAAATATTTTTATACTCTTCAATAGATTGATCTCTATTTAATGTAGCTTCTGTTTGAGATAACATAATAGCCAATGGAGTTCTTAACTCATGTGAAGCGTGGTGTACAAAGCTCTTTTGCGACTCAAATGCATTTTTAAGCCGCTCCAGCATAGCATTAAAATTACTCGCTATGGAACTAATTTCATCATTAGAAGATTTGATTTGAATTCTTTCTGCAAGATTTTGAACGTTTGTATTTTGCATTTGATTACTTAGACTAAGAATGGGCTTCATTGCTTCATTAACAAACAAAAAAGACATAATCGCTGTAAGTAATAGTGATCCCAAAAAAACAAACGTGAGAATTAATTGTAGGTTTTTTAATTTCCGAAACCCCGTATTATTATATCCAGAAACATAAACATATGATTCTGTTTCTGGTTTATAAATTACAATATGCTGTAGTTCATTATCATCGGCAAATTCAAAATATTGCTGATTTTTAAATTTGCTCTTATCTATAACCGGGACTTGTACTTTAACAGAGTCGGGCATTTTAAATAATACACTCCTATTTTTATCTGTTATTATTAAAGTTTCTTGGTACAAATGCTTTTCATATATCTGCCTAATCAATTCATCTGTTCCTTTTGTGTCAGTATTTTCAATTTTAGAAAAAATATTATATACTTCATTTCCTTCAAGAGCAATTCTATCGTAGAATTCAGATTTCATGAAATCATTGTAGAATAAATAAATTGCTGTAAATGATATGAATAAAATAATTGACACAAAGAGCGTAAATAGTAGAGCGAACCGTTGTTTCAGATTCATAATCGCTATTGAATAATATACCCAAACCCTGGTTTGGTTTTTATTAATTTGTGTTCGAAGGGCTTATCAACCTTATTTCTCAAAAAACTAATATACACTTCGATGGTATTAGTTCCTGTATCGAAACTAAGCTCCCATACTTTTTCAAGAATCTCCTGCTTTGAAATAACTTTCCCTCTATTTTTTGCTAAAAGTACAAGCAACGTAAATTCTTTTGATGTAAGCTTAAGATCTTGACCTGATCTTGTTACAGTTTTATTCCGAAAATTTATTTCAAGATCCTCAATCTTAATATTACTCTCATCTGCAACAATTATTGTTCTTTTAATTAGTACTTTAATTCTAGCGAATAGTTCATCAAAATGAAATGGCTTTACCATATAATCATCGGCTCCAGCGTCAAATGCTATGACTTTATCTTGTATCTGCCCTATAGCTGTTAGTATCAAAATAGGCATTTTCTTATTCTTTTCTCTAATCTCTTTGCATAACTGGATTCCGTTTTTGTACGGCAAATTGATATCTATAATAATTAAAGAATAACTATTCTGTGCAAATAAAGTGGAGGCTTCATTTCCATTTGATGCAATATCTACTTTATAGTTATTACGAGTAAGTTCTTCTTTAATAACCTTAGCCAATTTAAGCTCATCTTCTGCAAGTAATATTTTATTTTTTTTATCCATAGAGTAATTATAAATATTCGATTAATCCATTTTTTTAATTGTTCCAATCCCAGCAATTTTTTGCTTAACAGTAGCGGCTCCTTTATAATATACAGTTCCGCTTCCTGCAACATTTACATCTAACAGCACTTCAGCAAATACTTTCACTGTCCCAATTCCTGCTACATCCACTTTGGTATTTTCTGTTTTAAGAATGGAAGCATCGCAATCTCCAGATCCTGCAATATCAAATCGAGCATTTTTAGTTTCTCCAGACAATACAAGGGTTCCAACACCAGCTATATTTACATCAAGATCTGGTGTATTTATTGCTAAATTAATATCACCACTACCAGTTAAATTAATACTCAATTTATCCATCCCAGTAAACTTATTTTTTCCAATAATTGAACCGCTTCCAGATAAGGTAATTTTAGATAATTTTGGTGTGGTTATCTTTACTTTAATTGGCTGATCACTTTTTAGATTATAATTCGATCTTTCTTTTAGAGACAACTGATTGTCGCTTTCTTTTAAAATAATATATGGTTGTAAATTTTCGTCTGTTTCTATAGAAACTGAAGTGGATTCACCTTGAGTAATTTCTACATCAAAGCTTCCTTCCAATTTTATCTTTTCAGCCTTAGATACTGTTCGGCTTTCCGTTACAATTTTCCCGTTTCCATTAATTATTTTATTTTTCCACCTGCAAGAAAAAAGCATAACTGGCACCAAAAGGAGTAAAATAAGGTATTTCATAACGTAAAATTTGTTGCTGAAAGATAACAAAATATACAATCCAACTGTTGCGAAACTATCACAAGAAGCAAAATTCATTTAACTTCGCAGCCATGACGGAAAAAATATTGATCCTCGATTTTGGTAGTCAATACACACAGCTTATTGCTAGAGCAGTTAGAGAAGCTAATATCTATTGTGAAATCATTCCTTATCATAAAAAATTTGTAATTGATACTACTTTAAAAGGTATCATTTTAAGCGGATCCCCTTTTAGTGTAAATGATGAAAATACCCCCGAAGTTCCAGTGGTTGATTATTTAGCAAAATTGCCTGTTTTAGGAATTTGTTATGGCGCCCAAATGACAGCCAAATTATTTGGAGGTAGGGTTGATAAATCAAACAAAAGAGAGTACGGCAGAGCCAGCATGGAAATAAAAATAGATGACCCTCTATTTAATTTGATACCAAACAAATCTCAAGTATGGATGAGCCATAGCGATTCCATTACTATTATGCCAGAAGGATTTAGCATTTTAGCAACTACCGAAAGTATCCCAGTAGCTGCATTTAAAAGGGATGATGCTAGTGAATTCCCTTTATATGGACTTCAGTTTCATCCAGAAGTTTATCACTCAGCTGAAGGTAAAAATATTATCAAAAATTTTTTAGTTGATATATGTAAATGTTCACAAAATTGGACTCCAAACTCATTTGTAGACGAAACAATTGCAAGATTAAAAGAAGAAATTGGCGACAAACAGGTTATAATGGCGTTGAGTGGTGGTGTTGATAGTACAGTTGCTGCAACACTAATTACTAAAGCGATTGGTAATCGTTTACATGGAATTTTTGTTGATAACGGTGTGTTAAGAAAAGACGAATATCAACAAGTATTAGATACTTATAACACAATTGGTTTAAATGTAAAAGGAGTTGATGCTAAACAACTTTTTTATGATGCACTTAAGGACCAAATTGAACCTGAAGCAAAACGAAAAGCAATTGGAAAGCTATTTATTGATGTTTTTCAAGAGGAATCACAAAAACTAGAGAATATTTCTTTTTTAGGTCAAGGTACTATTTACCCTGATGTAATTGAAAGTGTAAGTGTACATGGTCCTTCACAAACTATTAAAAGTCATCATAATGTAGGTGGATTACCAGATACCATGCATTTATCTTTAATTGAGCCATTAAGATATCTTTTTAAAGATGAAGTAAGAAAAGTAGGACTTGCACTTGGTATTCCTGCTGAAATGATCAATAGACATCCTTTTCCTGGCCCTGGTTTAGCAATTAGAATTCTAGGTGAAGTAACTTCTGAAAAAGTAGATTTATTACAAAGAGCAGATGCAATATTTATAAATGGATTAAAATCAAGCGGACTTTATAATAAAGTTTGGCAAGCAGGTACTATATTATTACCAGTTAAAAGTGTTGGTGTAATGGGTGATGAGAGAACATATGAGTTTACCATTGCTTTAAGAGCTGTAACTTCGGTGGATGGAATGACAGCCGATTGGGCACATTTACCATACGAGTTTTTAGCCAATATTTCTAACGAGATTATTAATAATGTTAGAGGTATTAACAGAGTTGTTTATGATATCAGCAGCAAACCACCTGCAACAATTGAATGGGAATAAAAAAATGATGAAGCGATTTTATAAAATATTACTAGGATTTTTATTAACAGCACATTCATTCTATGCACCTGCTCAAATGAATTCGAATTCTATAAAAATAGCCGTGTTCGCACCTGTTTATATTGATTCAGTTTTTGAAGGAGAGAATTACAAATTAGGGAATAACTACTTACCAAAATCAGTTTTGCCTGGTTTGGATTTCTATAATGGGATTATGTTGGCAGTTGATTCTTTAAATGTAGAAAAACAATCACTAGAAATAATTTTTTTTGATACTAAAAGTGAAGCTGAATCCATTGAGTCAATACTTAAAAAAGAAGAATTACAAAATATTTCGCTGATAATTGCTTCATTTAATACTCGGACTGAAATAAAATCACTTGCTGATTTTGCATTGATTAAAAATATTCCTCTTATTTCTATGACTTATCCCAATGATGGTGGAATAATAAGTAACCCATTTTTTGCATTGGTAAACCCAACTTTAACTGCACACTTAGAAGCCATATATAAATTCATACACCGTACTTATCCTACTGAAAATATTACTATTTTAAAACGAAAAGGGGCAACCGAAGACATGATTACCAATCATTTTTTGGACATGAATAAAAAAACACCAGGGTTAAAACTGAAAATAAAAACAAAAGAATTAATTGATAATTTTAGTTCAGATCAAGTTATTAAGCAACTAGATAGTACAAAACTGAATATTATTTTGTGTGCAAGTTTAAATGAAACTTTTGGAAATAATTTAGTAAAAGCTGCTGCATCTTATAATAATTATAAAACCATTATTGTTGGCATGCCTACTTGGGATGGATTAAGAGATATTGGAAAAGACGCAGAGATTATTTATACTTCACCATACAATTACTCAAGAACTGATTTACTTGGACAGCAAATTACAGAGAGCTATCGAAATAAATATTTTGGCAGGCCTAGTGATATGGTATTTAAAGGGTTTGAAGCTATGTATCATTTTGGAAAACTCCTGATAAAATACAACAACAATTTAATTAATCATTTATCTGATAACGAGTTTAAATTCTTTAATGAGTATAATTTTCAACCAGTAAAATTAAAAACTACCAACTCTTTACCTGATTATTTAGAAAATAAAAAAATATACTTTATTAGAAAAGTTGATAATCAAATCAAATTGATTAATTAAAAATATTCTTAAAAAGGATTATTTATAAAAATCTCTGAATAAATACTGATAGTAAAAAGTTTAATGCTTAAAATAGCTTTCGATAAAATATATGCTCACCATTTACCCGAAGGTCATCGATTTCCGATGCTTAAATACGAATTAATTCCAGCACAATTATTGCATGAAGGAAGTATAGAAGTAGATAATTTATTTAGTCCAACTTTATGTACCAATGAAATTGTTCTATTAACGCATACCGAAGAATACTTAAATAAATTAATTAATCAAACACTTACAGCATCTGAACAAAGAAGAATAGGATTTCCTCAATCTACTGAACTAACAAAAAGAGAATTAATGATTACGCAAGGCACAATCAATTGCTGTAATTATGCTTTAGAATATGGCGCAGCTATGAATATTGCTGGAGGAACTCACCATGCTTTTGCCGACAAAGGGGAAGGATTTTGTTTATTAAATGATATGGCAATTGCTGCTAATTATCTATTACAAAAAAAATTAGCTAAAAAAATATTAATTATTGATTTAGATGTACATCAAGGAAACGGAACTGCAAAATTAATGGATCTAGAGGATCGGGTTTTTACTTTTAGCATGCATGGAGAACATAATTATCCATTTCACAAAGAAAAATCTGATTTAGATATCGGGTTAAAAGATGGAACAGATGGAAAAACTTATTTAGGTATTTTAGAAGAAACCTTACCAAATCTAATTAAAATGGTTCAACCAGATTTTGCATTTTATTTATCGGGGGTTGATATACTTTCAACAGATGAATTTGGCAAACTAAATATTACACTTGATGAATGCAAACAAAGAGATGAACTAGTCTTTAATTTACTCAAAAAAAATAATATCCCTGTTACTGTTGCAATGGGAGGCGGATATTCCAAAGACGTAAAAATTATTGTTGAAGCACATTGCAATACATTTAGATTAGCCTCAGCTATTTTTAACTAATTCTAATTTTCAATTTTCTCAACTTTAAAAAGAGGATCATGTTTAATTGGGAAATTACAAGAGTTTGCAATGAAACAAAGTTGATTTGCTTTTTTATGTAATGAATTAGCCTTATCTAACATTTGCAAATTAGTAATTGTTATATGAGGATGAAGTGTTGCTTCTATAAAACGACCACCTCCATCCTCTGTTTCTTGCATAATGCCTTTTGCATCATCAGAATAATGAGTAATTACAATACCTGCTTCCGCACATAAATGTAAATACCATAGCATGTGGCAAGAGGATATGGATGCTAATAATAATTCCTCAGGATTGTGCTTGGTAGCATCACCCCTAAATTCAGGATCGGAACTAGCTTCAATTATTACTTTTTTATCTACAAGTATTAAGTGACTTCGCTCATATGATTTGTAGTTGCTTGTGCCAGTTCCATTATTACCAGTCCAGTTTATAGAAACATTATAATGGTATAATTTATTCATGAAATGCTAATTCAATTTCTTTTTCAAAGTAATTACTTGCTCTTGCAAATTATTAACCATTCCAGCCAATTGATTCACATCCCAACGTGGGGCAGCATTAGCTTCCTGGAGAATAAATACTGCTTTCCAAATTTCTAACACATCTTCTGAACTTACGTTGTATGGCTCGTATTGAGGATTATCACTGATTAAAGTGATTTTATTTTTTAAGCGATTATTCCTCATTACTCTTTTATAAGCTACTCCTTCATTGCGTGAAAGAACTACATATGTGTTACTATTCTTTAAATCATCTAATCCTTCAACCTTCTCTCCTACAATTACACTACCACTAGGGGTAGGCAACATACTATCACCCATTATTTCAAATGCCCTATATTGACCAGGAGCTAACATAGGTAATGTGAATGTATTTAGTTCGTCTACAAATTCTGGATCTGCATAACCAGTCATATATCCAGCAGCAGCTTTTACAGGTACAAACCTGATTTCAGCAGATTCTGAAACCATTTTCATTTGTCTACGCCTATCTAAATAAGACCCGCCCTTAGCTTCACTAAGATCTTGAAAAAGAAAATCTTCTAAACTCAATTTGAAGATGGAACAGACTTGCTCCATTACTTCTAGCTTGGGTTCGGCCCTTTCTTCTTCATAAGCCCCTACAAGGGATCTTTTGATATTTAACTTATTTGCAAACTCATCCTGGGTCCAGCCACGAAGCTTGCGCAGATACCGTAAATTTTTTCCAGCGTTTGACATAACTAATGTATTTAGTTGCAAATTACTAAATATTTTAGTTTTACCAAATTTATTTTTCCGTTTCCCCCACTAAAAAAATCAACAATGAGCAAAAATTTAAAAATTCTGAAGAAATTAGGCTCCTTGTAGTACTTTTCATCTGAAAATTAACAAACAATGAAAAAACTGCTCTCATTAGTACTACTTTTTGCATCGATTAAAATTATTGCCCAAACCAAACCCATTTTTCCTGAATCGTTAATACTGGTTCCTGAAAAATCTAATTTCGAAAAAACATCTACATACACCGATGTAATGCAATTCCTCAATAGCATAAAAACAATGAGTCCTAATATATATGTAGGAAGCATAGGTAAAAGCACTTTAGGAAAAGATATACCTATGGTTGTACTGGCTAATCCGCTTGTAACTAGTCCTGAGCAAGCTAAAGCTTCAGGCAAACTTGTAGTTTATATACAAGCAAATATTCATGCTGGTGAAGTTGAAGGCAAAGAAGCTTGCATGATGTTGATGAGAGATATTTTATTAGGCGAGAAAAAAGATCTGCTAAAAAATCAGATCATCATTTTCGTTCCAATTTACAATTCCGATGGAAATGATAGAATGGCCAAAGGCCTTCGTCCAACTCAAGAAAATAGTCCACTTGAAACTGGTGAGCGTGAAAACGGACAAGGACTGGATCTTAATCGTGATGGAATAAAAATGGAAACACCAGAAACAAATGGAATGATTCAAAACATTATTACCGCTTGGGACCCTCAGATGACGGTTGATTTACACACTACCAACGGAACATGGCATGCTTATTCACTTACATGGGCACCAGGTTATTTATATGCTGGTCAACCCGGACCTTATGAATACACCAATGGAATCATCCTCCCTTATATTACTCAACAAGTAAAAGAAAAAAACGATTTGGATTTCGGACCATATGGTGATTACAATACACGTGAAGCATGGCCTCCAAAAGCTTTCTACACCTATAATCACCACCCGCGTTATATAATTAATCAGTTTGGATTGCGCAACAGGATGAGCATTTTAAGTGAAGCATTTGCACACGAACGTTTTTATCAACGCATCAATACCACTTACACTTTTGTGTATGAAATTTTAGATTATTGTAATAAAAACGCTGCAACAATTATTCGCATTAATAAAGAAGCAGAAAATGCAGCTATAAAAAATGTAGTTGACAATGCAGGTAAAATACAAAAAGGAGTTCGCTATAAAATGGTGCCTACAGCAAAGCCTTTAAATCATTTTAAAACCTATGATTATGTAAAATTTTCAAAAGCCGATGGAAGTACTAGTTTACTAAAAACTGGAAATGTAGTTCAGTATGATAATATTACTTATTATGCCGACTTTAAAGACACGGTTCAAGCTACTTTGCCTAGAGGATATATTATCCCTGCTTCGTTTGCTAATATAGCAGAGCATTTAAAAAAGCAAGGAGCGACTGTTACAACGCTTGAACAAAAGCAGATTTACTCTGGTGAAATATTTATAGTAGAAAAATTTACAAAATCAACTCGAAAATTTGAGGGACATTTAATGGCTTCTGCAGAGGGGCATTATGAAAAAGTAGAACGCAGTTTTGAAAAGGGAGATTTTTTGGTAGATTTAGCTCAACCATTGGCCAATCTTATTTTTTATATGATGGAACCTCAATCGGATGATGGCTTATTATTGTGGAACTTTTTTGATACTTATTTAGAAGACAAACTTGTTGCTACACATCCAGTAGAATATCCAATGTTTAAATATTTTAGCATAAAAACAACGAATAAAAAGAAAAAGTAGCCTTTACTAATTTGTATCTTGCATATATGTCGAAAGTTAAAAAGAACAAGAAAGAAGAACCGATTATATTAATTACCAA
>JBKJQV010000239.1:0-7727 GCA_046593815.1 Sediminibacterium sp.
AGCTCATCTTTGGTAGCAGGCCAAGGAGCTTCTTCTAAATAACTTGCTAATTCTAAAGTCCAAAACATAGTTTCCGATTATTTTTGCAAAAGTAACCGTATAAATGATATTACCAAATGTGAGTTTGTACCATTGTATAAAGAAATGTTTAAAAATTTGTGATTTAGGGCCATGGTTTTGTAGGTTTGTAGGTATAATCATGGCAAATAGATGCTTAAAGCAGAAAAAGTAACCCGAAAATTTGGTGATGTTCAAGTTTTAAAAGGAGTTGATTTATCCGTTCAATCTGGTGAAATAGTGAGTATTGTTGGTTCATCAGGAGCAGGGAAAAGCACTTTTTTACATATTCTAGGTACACTCGATCAACCAGATAGTGGTTCTATATGGATCAATAATCAAGAAATGAGTGCGCTTTCACCAAAAAAACTGGCTTCATTTCGCAATAACAATATTGGATTTATTTTCCAGTTTCATCATTTACTTCCCGAATTTGATGCGTTAGAAAACGTTTCCATACCGGGATGGATTGCTGGAAAAAATAAAATAGAAGTAAAAGAAAGAGCAAAGTTTTTGTTATCAACACTTGGCTTATCTGATAGAATTTTTCATAAACCTCAGGAGTTATCGGGTGGCGAACAGCAAAGGGTTGCAGTTGCAAGAGCACTTATAAATGCGCCCTCAATAGTTTTTGCCGACGAGCCAACAGGTAACTTAGATAGTAAAAATGCCAATGAATTGCATCAGCTTTTTTTTCAGTTGAATAAACAAACTGGCACTACTTTTTTAATTGTTACACACAATGAACATTTGGCTTCATTAAGTGGAAGAGTACTGCACATGAAAGACGGTTTAATGGATTAACCTTTTAAACTCTGGGCTTCCAAGGTATTTCTTGAACAGCTAATTGATGGCTAAAGTATCGGGATAATACAAACAAATAATCGCTTAAACGATTAAGGTATTTAATAACCAAGGGCTCTACAAATATTTCTTGCTCCTGCATATTTACACAATTACGCTCGGCTCTTCTGCATACACATCTGGCAACATGAGCTTGAGATACAGCCAGATGACCTCCAGGTAAAACAAAAAATTTCATTGGGGGTAAAACATCATTCATATGATCTATTTCGCGCTCTAGTAACGTAATATCCGCTTCCTTTAAATCAGGAATCTTCATCAAAGGCTCCTTATCTGGATCGCAGGCTAAAGACGATCCAATGGTGAACAATCGATCTTGAATTTCTTTTAAAATTAATTTCGATTGATTATCTATAGCAAAATCACCCACAACTCCTATCCAAGAGTTTAACTCATCAACTGTACCGTATGTATCAATTCGAATATGGCTTTTAGGTACTTTAGTTCCACCAATTAATGAGGTCTTACCTAGGTCGCCCGTTTTTGTATATATTTTACTAGACATTATGTACTTTATATTGTTCTTTAGTTTTATCTGTTTCAATAACTCCATCACGTAATCTAACAATTCGATGGGCATAAGAAGCAATATCTTCTTCATGCGTAACCAGTATTACGGTATTACCCGCTTCTTGAATTTTACCAAAAATCTGCATTACCTCAACAGATGTTTTTGAATCTAGATTTCCAGTAGGTTCATCTGCTAATAAAATAGATGGATTATTTACTAATGCACGTGCAATAGCTACACGCTGAATTTGTCCTCCACTTAATTCATTGGACTTATGATGACTTCTATCTTCTAAACCAACTTTTTTTAGTGCTTCCATAGATCTTTCAATTCTTTCCTTTTTTGAAATACCTGCATAAATTAATGGCAATGCAACATTCTCTGCAGCAGTTAAACGCGGAAGTAAGTTAAATTGTTGAAAAACAAACCCAATTTCAGTATTTCTTACTTCTGCTAGGTCATCATCAGGCATTTTACTTACATCTTTTCCATTTAGTATATACTTCCCACCAGTTGGAGAATCGAGGCAACCTAAAATATTCATCAGGGTACTTTTTCCACTTCCCGAAGGTCCCATTAACGCAACATATTCATTACGGAAAATATCCAAAGAAATGCCTTTTAATACAGGTATCGCTTGAGAGCCCATGAAATAACTCTTTTCAATTCCTACCAAATGAATTACTGATTCGTTCAACTCCATACAATTCAATTTATTTTTTTATAACGGTTGGAACTTTAAAATAAACCTTGTCTTTTGCTGGTGAGTTAGCTAAAGCTTCATCTCTATTTATTGATCCTTTTATTTCATCTTTTCTCCAAACATTTTGCACATCGCTCATAAAAACCAGTGGCTCTATTCCCTCGGTATTAACTTCTTGTAATTTTTCAATAAACCCTATCATTCTTGTAAGATCGTGCTGAATGCATTCTTTCTTTTCAGTATCAAATTCTAAACGCGATAAATGAGCAAGATGATCAATCATTTTGGGGGTAATTTCCATAATCAACAAATTTAAATGAAACACAAGAAGATTATTTGCTTAAATTTTAAAAGGCAATAATCCAAAAGCAGCGGTTATTAAACAATTTGTACAATAAAGAAGTGAAAGAATAATTTTATAATTATGGAGGCTAGCGAAAGCATCAATTAATTGTTAAAAAAGACCAATTAAATAGCCGATAGCTATATATTAACACTGTGTGAGTAATAAAATCATGTTTAAACATTATTAAATTCATAAATTGAATAAACAAAATCCCCCGATTATGTTAGTATACGCCCTTTTGGTCGTTTATTTGGTTTGCTTGTACCTTGCTTACAAAGGTGCTGCTGTATCCGAAGAATAAGACCTTTCTAAAAATCTGTTTCAATACCAAATTTTTCCTAGTAAAAGTTTGGTATTTTTTTATGTGATTATCTTATCTTCGAACAAAATAGTTGCATAACTAACTATTTTATAAAAAAATTCGCATGAAACGTTCAATCAAAAAAGTTGCTGTTTTAGGAAGTGGTGTAATGGGCTCAAGAATTGCTTGCCATTTTGCGGGAATTGGATTGCCAGTTTTGCTTTTAGACATGGTACCATCAACAGCAACAGAAAGTACAAAACCAGCAGAAAGAAATAAGTTAGTAAATGATGCATTACAAGCTGCAATTAAAAGTAATCCATCTCCTGTTTATACTAAAGCTGCCATTTCTAAAATTAAGACAGGCAATTTCGATGATAACATGAAGGATATTGCTAGTTGTGATTGGATAATTGAAGTGGTTGTAGAGCGACTAGACATTAAAAAAATAATATACGAAAAAGTAGAAATTCATAGAGCACCAGGTACTTTAATAACATCAAATACTTCGGGAATTCCAATTCATTTAATGACTGAAGGTAGGTCGGAAGATTTTAAACTACATTTTTGTGGAACACACTTTTTTAATCCTCCAAGGTATCTCCGACTTTTAGAAATTATTCCTACACCACATACTTCTCAGGAGGTTATTGATTTTCTCATGCATTATGGAGATTTACATTTAGGTAAAACAACTGTATTGTGCAAAGACACACCTGCTTTTATTGCCAATAGAATTGGGGTTTTCAGTATCATGAGTATTTTTCATATAATGGATCAACAAAAATTATCTATTGATGAAATTGATGCATTAACTGGACCAATTATAGGCCGTCCAAAATCGGCAACATTTAGAACTGCTGATGTAGTTGGTATTGATACTTTAGTAAAAGTTGCAAAAGGAGTTGCAGATAATTGCCCTACTGATGAAGCAAAAAATATATTTACTATTCCATCATGGTTAGAAAAAATAGTTGCCAATAATTGGTTGGGCGATAAAACTGGTCAAGGTTTTTTTAAGAAAACAAAATCGGCGGCAGGCAAAGAAATAGTAACCTTGAATTTAAGTACTATGGAATATGGTGCTAGAATCAAACCAAAATTTGCCAGTTTAGAAGCAGCAAAGCCAATTGAAGACCTCAAACAACGTATTAAAATGCTGAATGCAGCACAAGATAAGGCGGGAGAATTTTATAGAGCATTCCACTTCTCCTTATTTTCCTATATATCTTTCCGCATTCCTGAAATTAGTGATGAAATTTATAGACTAGATGACGCGATGATGGCAGGATTTGGCTGGGAAATTGGAGCTTTTGAAAGTTGGGACACTTTGGGTGTTGTTAAAACAGTAGAAGCCATGAAAGCGTCTGGAATCGCTGTAGCGCCATGGGTAAACGAGATGATTGCTGCTGGAATTACTAGTTTCTACAAAGTAGAAAATGGCAAGCGCATGTATTATGATGTTTTAAGTAAATCATATCATGTTATTCCGGGTGGAGAATCATTTCTTATTTTAAAAAATCACAGCGACCAATTGGTTTGGAAAAACAGCGCTTGTAAAATGTATGATATTGGCGATGGTGTAGCAGGTTTTGAATGGAGTACAAAAATGAATAGCATTGGCGGTGAAGTATTAGAAGGTTTAAATAAAGCAATCACTATTGCAGAAGAAAAATTCAAAGGATTGGTAATTGCAAATGATGGCCCCAATTTTAGTGCGGGCGCAAATGTGGGCATGATATTTATGTTAGCCATAGAACAAGAATATGATGAATTAGATATGGCCATCAGGATGTTTCAAAATAGTATGATGCGTTTGAGATATTCATCAATACCAGTAGTAACTGCACCACATGGACTTGCATTGGGTGGCGGATGTGAAATGAATTTACATGCAGATAAAGTTTGTGCTGCAGCAGAAACATATATTGGATTAGTTGAACTTGGAGTTGGATTAATTCCTGGTGGCGGAGGTACAAAGGAATTTGCATTACGAGCGGGAGATGAATTACACGATGATGAACCAGAAACAAATACATTAAAGAAAAGATTTTTTGCAATAGCTACAGCTAAAGTGGCAACTTCTGCACAAGAAGCATACGACCTTGGGGTTTTAAGAGTTGGTACCGATGAAGTAATTATGAATTTTGGAAGAAGAATTGCTGAAGCAAAGAAAAGTGTATTAGAACTATATGAACAAGGATACAATATACCGAGTCCTCGTAATAATGTTAAGGTACTAGGAAGATCAGGCTTAGGAGCAATGTTAGCTGGAATTAATGGCATGTGGCGTGGACAGTACGCAACCGATCATGATGCTTTAGTAGCTCGCAAATTAGCGTATGTAATGTGTGGTGGTGATTTAAGTGAACAGAGCTTAGTAAGCGAACAATATTTACTAGATCTTGAGAGAGAGGCTTTTTTAAGTTTATGTGGGGAAAAGAAAACTTTAGAAAGAATTCAAAGTGTTTTAAAAAGCGGAAGACCAATAAGAAATTAACGAATACTATAAACAATCCAATTATCTGTTTCAAAAATTCTAACAGGTTTTAAACTTGCCCTTTCTTTAATTTCTATTAAATTAAAGGCATTTAAAACTGTGGAATTATGCAATCGATTACTTCTTTTTGCAATACACATATATTGAGCTGCCATTGCAGGATTCTCAATAACTGTTACAAAACTTTTTTGAAGTGGTAAAATTAATCCATTTAATGAAGGTAAATATGCCATTATTCCATAGGCTGCTGCATCATCAATCAACATAGGCTTTTCGGGTGAAGCTACTGAAGTTATAAATTCAGCCATTTGTTGTAATTCAGTTTGTTTTCGGCCTTCAAACCAATTTTTGTTTTCAGAAATTAATGTATAAAATTTTTGTTCTTCAACATCATTTGTTTGAGCATAATAATAAATACCAAAAAAGATGCTAGTTACTGAAGTTGCAACAATTAAATAACTATTTAATTTATTACTAAATCTATTAAACCCAAAAAATATAAGGCCTGCTATTCCAACAACATGCATTATCACATAATATTCAGTAGTAAAATAGTTTTGGCTATCGATTAAAATTATTGCGAAAAAAAACATTGGAGTAATCAATGTAAATAACTCATATAATTTACCACGAAACAGCATCAATGACAAAATAAAAGTAGGAGAAAGAAAAATAACAAATACTTGAAAAATTATTTCTGTTTGTTTTGCAACATTATTACCCTTTGTTAATTCATAAATGGTATTTAAAGGCGAAGTGCCGGTAACCCTCCAGTTAGCGTATTGGCTTGATAAAAAATAAGTTGCGCTACCTGCATGAGCAGCATTCAATAGTCTAAATAAATAGGCGGCAGAAAGTGGTAACAAAAACAAAATCAAATACAACGAAACAGTTCTATTGGCTAGTTTTCTTCTTAAGGAACGAATATTTAAAGCTTGATAATATTGATAAATTGCTGGATCATCTTTTGATACCTTAATACCATCTATAGATACAAGAAATATAAAAGGAAAAAATGATAATAATAACCAAATGAAATTAATTTCAGTAAATACCAAACAAGTAAGAAAAACACTTGCTAATGAAAGATAATAAGTTGTTTGCGTTTTATAATAATGAAACAAACTTCTAAACAACATGTAAATAAAAAACATAATAGCAGCTATATTTCTTCCGCTAATTGCTGCAAATACAAATTGAGGATGTATTGAAAATAGTAGAATAATAGCAATTAATAAAGGAACAAATGGAAGTTGCGACTCGTTTATATCTGTTAAAACAAAATAAAAAAGGGTCGCCATAAAAATAATTGACGATGCAATTGGAGCAAATAAATAACCAAAGGGCGATAAAAAAACTGTTGAAAGAAAAACAGTAGTTGGAAATGTTGTACCAATAGTAGTAAGCGTATTTTCTTTAAATTCAAAGAGAATTTTCAATTTCTCCGAATAAAATAAACTCTCCGTATGTTCAAACCCATTTCTATGAAAAATCCAAGAAATTATAATATAATACAGCACTAGTAAAAGTGTATATATCAGCATATAGTTCTTTTGCTGTTTCATTAAGCATTAGTTGTATTAGCTGCAGATACCGAAGCAGAATGCGAAACTTTGGTTAGCCCATGATTTGTTTTTTCCCAAAAAAATGGGTTGTATACAAGTTGCCATAAACCTTTATAAGCAGAAACAGAATGCATAATCCAATATATTGGATTTAACAATGCAAAAAGAATTAATTCATAATACCGTCGTTTAAAAACCGCCAACATATTAATATAAATCATTAATGCATTACCTGCAACAAAGTTAAAAATAGATACATACAAAATCCAGTCTGGAAACAATACACGCACATTTTTTAAATCGAAAACTAAGTAAATTATAAAAAATGATAATAAAATTGGATAAATTAAAAATGTAATAGGCGTTAAGCTTACAAAGAAGTTAAATCCAAAGAATCCTCTCCACCCAATTTTTTGCACTAATTTAGAAGGATTTCTCATATGCACTAAAGTTGTTTGCATATACCCTTTAATCCATCTAGAACGTTGCCGTATCCAGTTAAAAAACTCATTATTAGCTTCTTCAAATGTAGTACTGTTAACAACCCCAACTTTATACCTTTTTTCAAAAACCCTTACTCCTAAATCTGCATCTTCAGTAACATTAAAAGGATCCCAACCACCTAATTCAAGAAGTTTATCTAACTTAAAATGATTGGACGTTCCTCCTAATGGAATAGGAACATCTAATGACTGTAATCCAGGTAACATATAATCGAACCAATAAGAGTATTCTAAAGTAAACATACGAGTGAGAAGATTCTCGTTCTTGTTAAAATAATTTAAAGCACCTTGTAATACAATGTAATCTTTAGGAAGTTTTCTAAATAAACAAACTACTTTTTTTAACTGATCTGAATCTGGAACATCTTCAGCATCAT
>JBKJQV010000005.1:0-6415 GCA_046593815.1 Sediminibacterium sp.
TGATGAATTGCCAGAAATAGCTAATGGACCATTTGATCCGATTGAGGAAAATACCAAAGCTATGTATGCAGCTATTGGTGAACTTTCTAAAATCGACAAAGCTATTGTTATGCTTTATCTAGAAGATTATAGCTACAACGAAATAAGTGAAGTACTTGGAATTACTGCCAATAATATTGCAGTTAAAATGAATAGAATTAAAATCAAACTAAAAGAAAATGTAAAGAGTATTTAGCAACTACTTTAAAAAATTTAACATGGAACTCGACGAAATAAAAGACCTACTTAATCAAAAACTAGAGACCGATCATTTGCATCGTTCTGAAGCCGACATTGCTAATTTACTTACTAAAAAAGCTAATTCTGTTTTAGTTAAAATACAAAAAAGTCTTTGGTTCGAAATCATTTCTGCTATTGTAATTACCATTGCATTTGCATTAATTGCTTTTATAAGTAAATACCAATCAATTCAAATATATTTTTCTGTTTTTACTTTGGTATTTATTCCTTTCACTATTGTTTTTATTTTTCTTTTAAAGAAAACCAGCTCAATAGATAATAATTTACCAGTTAAATCTAATCTACAATCTATTGTAAATATTCTGGAAGAATTTATGAAACGTTACTTCCAATTTACAATGGCTTTAATTCCAATTTGTCTTGTTTTTTCATTTGCATTAGGCTACACCGAAAAAGAGCCTATCCATTTTATGGATAATTTAATAAGCACATATAAGCCATCTGTTTTGTGGATATTGGTTTTTACTGCAGTGTATGTTGTTGGATTAATTGTGGGTGTTTACTATTTCACTAAATGGTACCTAAGAAAAATGTATGGGAAATATGTAGATGAATTAAAAAAATACATTGATGAACTGAATAACTAATTCAATTATTCCGCGCAATTTCCTTTATGGCGTGTATCTATTAAATATTGAATTTTCCATTGGCCATTTAATCGTACCAATTGAAATGAATTAACTCCACAGTGACTATAAACTCCATTTCTAAAAAATTTATAGGGCGCCCAAACAATTGCAAGTGGCCCATCAACTTTTACAACACCAAATGCAATCCGCTCATCTGCAACACCTTTTTGAACTAAATTGATCATATTTACAAATGCCATTACATTTTCGTTCTTAACGATATCTTTGCCCTCTTTATCTTTTGTAATCGTTTGTAAAATAGCACTGTCGGTAAAACAATTTTTTAATTTAACTCCATCAGCTTCAATCATCGCTTCAAACAAATGATTAATAGTTGCTTTAACTGAATCAGTTGCCATTTGAGCAGATAAAAAACCACTCTGAAGCATAAATAGCAATAATATAGGAATAACTTTTTTCATTTTTAATTCTTATCTCTTAATTCATATCTCTACCTAAGGTAACCTAATATTTTTAACATACTTTGAGCAGTTTGTTCTTTTGCATAAACCCAATCAATTAACTTTCCAGTCTTATCTTTTTCAACAATTACATGTTTAGGAGATGGTATTAAGCAATGCTTTATACCTCCATATCCACTTATTTGATCTTGGTAAGCGCCAGTGTGAAAAAACCCAACATACAAAGGTTCTTTATTTGATAACTCTTCCTTTTTGTCGGTAGTAGTTAGTTTAGGTAAAAAAACTTCATTAATATGTTCTTCAGAATCATAATAATCGTGACTATCACATGTAATTCCACCTAAAACTACTCTCTGATATTCATTGTCCCATTTATTAATTGGCAGCATTAAAAATTTCTCTCCTATACCCCATGTATCTGGCAATGTAGTAATAAAAGATGAATCAATCATGTACCAACACTCCCTATCATTTTGAATTTTCTGACCAATTACACTATAAATATGTGCCATACTCTCTCCTACGGTAAAACTGCCAAATTCTGTGTATATGTTTGGCATTGGAACTTTTGCTTTCTTACATGATTTTTTAATATTACCAACAATTTCATTAATCATGAATTGATAATCATATTCAAATCCTAGTGAATGTTTAATTGGAAATCCGCCACCTATATTTATTGAATCTAATTCCGGACAAATTTTCTTCAATTGACAATAGAGGTTAATGATTTTATTTAATTCACTCCAATAATAAATATCATCTTTAATTCCTTTGTTTAAAAAGATATGTAACATTTTCAATTGAAATTTATTTTCATAACCTTCAATCTCATCTACATAAAATTCCAAAATATCTTTTGCTCTTATGCCCAATCGAGAAGTATAAAATGGGAAATTGGGTTCTTCCTCAGCAGCTACTCTAATGCCCAATGAAAATGGTTGTTTAACAGATTTTTTATAGGCTAATAATTCTTCTTTGTTATCTAGAATTGGTACTACATTTTTAAATCCAGTATTGATTAATTTAGCTATTCTTGATGTGTAATTTTTTTGCTTATAACCATTGCAAATAATATATGTTTCTTTATTTATTTTTCTGCGTTGGTATAAACGATTAATTATTTCAATATCATATGCATAAGAGGTTTCCAAATGAATATTGTTTTTCAAAGTTTCTTCTACTATAAAAGAAAAGTGAGAACTCTTTGTACAATAACAATAAAAATATTCTCCTTCGTATTTGTGTTTTTTAAAAGCATTGGCAAACATAGTTTTTGCCTTGTTAATTTGCATTCCAATTTTTGGCAAATAAGTTAACTTCAATGGTGTACCATGTTTATCAATTAAACTTTTGATATCTACATCATTAAATTGAAGGTAACCTTCGTCGCTTAGATCAAATCCTTCTTGTGGAAAGTGAAAGGTCTGGTTTACCAGTGAGGTATAGGTATTATTCATTTAAGAAACTTGCTTTTAGATTGCAAAAATAGTCCTTGTAGTTGATTGTGGGAATAAAAAAAACCGGAAGCAATTGCAACCGGTTTTTAAACATATTTAAGATTCAATCATTATTTAACTGAAGCTATTAAAGCTTTAAAACTTTCAGGCTCATTCATAGCCAAATCAGCTAAAACTTTACGGTTAAGGTCTATACCTTTAACGCTTAATTTATTAATGAACTGGCTGTAAGTTAAACCCTCTTCTCTTACTGCTGCATTAATACGTGCAATCCATAATTGACGGTATTCACGCTTTTTTAATTTACGACCAACATAACTGTAAGTCAAACCTTTTTCAAGGATATTTTTGGCTACTGTATATACGTTTTTACGTTTACCATAGAAACCTTTTGCTTGGTGTAGGATTTTTTTTCTCCTTGCTCTAGATGCAACTGCATTTTTTGAACGTGGCATATTAAATGTTTTAAAGTTAGCCGTGCTAACGGTGATAAATAATCTGTTTTAAAAGCGGCTAATTAACCTTTAAGGCGTAATAAGCGTAGAACGAAATCTTTGTTAGTTGATCCAACAATACCTTTTTTGCTAAGTGCACGTTTGCGCTTTTTAGACTTTTTAGTAAGGATGTGACGCTTGAACGCTTTTTGAAAACTGATTTCTCCTGTACCGGTCACTTTAAAACGCTTTTTTGCGCTGGAGTTTGTTTTTACTTTTGGCATATAAATAATCTTATTAAGATTACACCCTGCTGGCGGTTCCGAACAGACGGGACACTTGTTTTGGCCTTACGGGAAAATTTTGGATTGCAAAGGTATGGATTTGGGCATTATAAACCCAATTACATAACAACTAAATAACAGAATTACCCATTATTTGTTTTTCTTCCCCGTCTTAGGAGTAAATATGGCAAACATTCGCTTTCCTTCAAGTTTTGGCATGCTTTCTAATATACCAGCTTCAGCCAGTCTTTCTGCAAATTTTAGCAAAAGTAACTGACCTCTATCTTGGAACATAATCGCACGACCTTTAAACTGAACGTAGGCTTTTACTTTGTTGCCATCTTTGAGGAAGTTTTCGGCATGTTTGGCCTTAAAATTAAAGTCATGATCGTCCGTACTAGGCGTAAAGCGTATCTCCTTGATCTCACTTTGCTTAGAATTGGCTTTCATTTCCTTTTCTTTCTTCTTCTTTTCGTATAAGAATTTTTTATAATCTATAACCTTGCAAACTGGTGGATCTGCAGTTGGAGATATTTCCACTAAATCTAGTTCCTGTTCTTGAGCAATTTTTAGCGCATCTGATGTTGAATAAATTCCAACTTCAACGTTATCGCCTACTAATCGAATTTGGGGTACTCTTATTCTGTCGTTAATTCTGTGTTCAGGCTCAGGTTGCCTGTTAAATCTCGGATTAAATCTTCCTCCGCCCCTTGGTGGTAATGCCATTAAAACTTGTTTGGTTTAAAAATTTTTATAAAGATACGCATTATGATGAACTATTCAGCCGATTTGCGTTCTGCTATTTCTTCTTTTATCATAGTAATGAAATCTGCAACTTCAACAGTACCCATATCTCCTTTACCTTGTCTGCGAACAGCTAATTTGTTTTCAGTCACTTCTTTCTCTCCCAAAACGAGCATATATGGTACTTTCATCAATTCTGTATCCCTAATTTTTTTCCCGATTTTCTCGCTTCTATCATCAATTTCAACTCTAACACCAGCTATTTTTAATTGACGTTGAATATCCGTTGCATATTCCATGAATTTGTCGCTAATTGGCAAAATTTTTACTTGTAATGGAGCTAACCAAACTGGGAACTTGCCAGCATAATGTTCTAATAAAAAACCAATAAAACGTTCATGTGTACCTAATGGAGCACGATGAATAATTAAAGGAATTTCTGGTTCATTGTCTTTATTGGTAAATGATAAATTAAAACTTCTTGGTTGAGCAAAATCTACTTGATTGGTTGCTAAAGTAAATTCTCTTCCAATTGTACTCCAAATTTGAACATCTATTTTCGGTCCGTAAAATGCTCCCTCTCCTTTTACTTCCACAAACGGAACGCCAGTTTCAATCAATACATTTCTAACTAGCTCTTCTGTTTCTAACCATAGCTCTGGTTCATTTACATATTTCTGTCCTAACTTTTCTGGATCATGTAAACTCAAACGCATCACATATTTATCTATTCCAAATATTTTAAAATACTTGATATACATATCATTCACTGCCTTAAACTCTTGCATGAATTGTTCTTTGGTGCAATAAATATGTGCATCATTCATATGCAAACACCTTACACGCATTAATCCAAACAATTCACCACTTTGCTCATACCTATAACAAGTTCCATATTCTGCTATGCGATAAGGCATATCGCGATAGCTCTTTGGTTCTGCATCAAATATTTTATGGTGATGTGGACAATTCATTGCTTTGAGATAATATTTTTCTCCATCCATTTCCATTGGTGGAAACATGCTATCTGCATAGTATGGAAGATGTCCGCTTGTTATGTACAAACTTTCTTTAGCTATATGTGGAGTAACAACTCGCTTATAACCGCCATCATTTTCTGTTTCTTTTGCTAGCTTTTCTAATTCTTCAATAATTACAGTACCATTGGGCATCCAAAGAATTAAACCTTGACCAATATCATCATTCATTGTATAAATACCCAACTCCTTACCTAACTTACGATGATCTCTTTTTTTTGCTTCTTCAAGCAATAATATATATTCATCCAACTCTTTTTGAGCAGGAAAACTTACGCCATACAAACGTGTAAGCATTTTATTTTTCTCATCTCCTTTCCAATACGCTCCTGCAATATTGGTTAACTTAATTGCTTTAATAAATCCGGTATGTGGAATATGTGGACCTCTGCATAAATCTGTAAACTCACCTTGAGAATATAGTGTAATTTCTCCATCAATCAAATTAGTTAATAGATCTAATTTATACTCATCACCTTTATCAGAAAAATAATCAATTGCATCTTTCTTAGATTTTTCAATTCTTAAAAATGAATTATTCTTTTTAGCTAACTCATTCATTTTTTTTTCGATGGCCAATAAATCGTCTTCAGTAATTTTTCGATCTCCTAAATCCATATCATAATAAAAACCTTTTTCCAAAGCTGGCCCAACCCAAAATTTTACACCCGGAAAAATGGCTTCAATTGCTTCTGCCATTAAATGTGCAGTAGAATGCCAAAAAGTATTTTTAGCTTCTGCATCATCCCATGTTAGGAACTTAATAGAAGCATCTTCTGTTATAGACCTTGTTACGTCAACAACTTTATTGTTTACACTTGCAACCAAAATTTTTCTTGCTAATCCCTCACTAATTGATTTGGCTATATCTAAAGCAGAAATGCCTTTTTCATATTGTCGAATTGCTCCATCCGGAAAACTGATATTTATCATATAATAATTGTATCTCTATTAATTAAGTGTGCAAAGGTAACAAATACCCTAAAACCTTTAACGCTTTTTTATCAGATTCAATCGCTCACTTGTTGTTAGTTTTGCAATATGAAGGTATTTTTTACCCTAATTAGTTTATTGGTAGTATTGATTCAGGTTCCTGCACAAAAAG
>JBKJQV010000080.1:0-2789 GCA_046593815.1 Sediminibacterium sp.
CATTTTAAATTGGCATTGCCCACAAGAAGCATCTACAATAAGTATTTTTTTAGAAGGATCTAATTTTAATTGAGTAGAATCTTGTGAATAGATTTTAAAACTTGCTAAAAGTAGTAGAACGGCAAATATTTTATTCATATGTTTATATTAATATATCAATTTCTATTTCCCAATACAAATATCGGAGTTTCAGTAGCATTTATAATTACTTTCCCAGCATTTGTTTTAACTCTTTGCATTCTCATATTATCAGCTCCAACAATCGGAGTATAAATATATGCCGAATCTGATTTCCCCAAATTCAATAGACAATCCCCTACCCTTGACTTTTCATCTGGTATATATATTGCATACATCAATTGACCTTTATTATTTTGATATTGATCTACTATTGGATCCTGATTTAAAGTTTTTTGATAGGAAAAATTACCAAAGAGTTTATTTGTTTGATAAAGAAAATCTGCTGCTGGTCGCCTTGTTGCATCCGATTTTACCAAACCACTTGTTGCATATAATCCATCTGAATTTGGGGTATCATCATATAACTGATAAAAAAATAATTTCTGAATACCGTTTCTGGAATAAAGCAGTGAAGTTCTAAGTACCCAATCTGCCTGTGTTATTAAAGCTGTTTTATTCCTTAAAGGTATTGCTTTATTGGGGCTGCCCTGATTAATATCATACCCAGCCTCTGTAACCCAAACAGGCATCCCGTTTAAATATTGATTTGCTAATGAAACAAACTCTTTTGCAATAATTGAAGCATCAATTCCTGCTACTGATTTCTCAGGAGCTATTCCTCTTTCATTTGTAGGATCATTAGTATACAAGTGATAATTTATAATATCCCAACATATATTAATTGTTCCATCTTTTTTATACCCTCTAAATTCTTTACACCAATCTATCATACCTCTCAAATAATCGGTATTAGCCAATGCTACTCCGGCCATAACAACAAGTACTTTAGCATCTGCATTTTTTACCCCTACTCCAGCACCCATAGTATTTTTATGCCCATCATAAAACGCAGATAAATTGGCGGCATATTCTCTTGCAGTTTGATATGCTTTCCTACCCTTCCACCATTTATCCCGCTCATTATCACATTCAATGTATTTAATTAAATTCATTCCAATTTTAACTAAATTACTTTGATCTCCTATCCACCTCTTTGCAGTACTTACTTTTACCAATGAAGTATTTAATTTTGAATTATTGCCATATCTAGCAATAAATTGAAAAGCAAGTTTTGCTTGGTCAATATACGAATTTGGATCAGCCAGATTAGCATTGTATTTAACAGGATTATTTTCATTGTTACGAAAGTCCAATGGATAAGTTGAAAGTATCCAATCAGGGACAGTTTTTAAACAAGCAAGTACATCTATTCCTTCACTTTTACACCTTTCATAAATCCCATCATAGTTCCAGCCTCCATTTTGAGTAGGATTATATGTATATGACCCATTTTTAAACTCAAGCTTTTCCCAGTCAAGATAATGCCGAAAACCAGTAAATGCTTTTACAACTGCAAGTTTTTTCTCATCAATTAATAAAGGATTTTTTTTTCCGTCTTCGAAATTCCATTCATACCCATTTATGCCAAAGAAATTAGCCAAGTGGACTTTTGCAATAACAGAAGATTTTAATGGGATAGGTTTTTTATAATATCCATAAAATTCAATTTCAGTAGGGAAAATATCTCCTGAACGTATCATTAAATAACGAATATTTTTTAATACATTATCAAGCTTAAACTGTTTTAATTTTAATGGATTTGGACCTACCCATTCATCATACTGATTTCCTGTAAATGTTGCAATAGGTGTTCTTTTCCAATTCGCATCAATAGCATAAATAATTGTAGGAGTTTCAGATACACCTTTCCAATCAAATAGTTTTATAGTTTCAATTTCTAATACTTCACCAGGAAGAATAGGATAATAAGATTCATAATATTTTATAACTTTCCCATCCCCAGTAAAAATATCTTCATGAAGTTCCTTATCAAACAACTGATTTAATCCTTTTGAAGCATTATTAAGTTGATACCACCGCTTTGGGTCGATTGGAATTTTATTACGAAGCGTAAATGTTGATTGGCTTAATCCTTGTAGAAAATAGAAAAGTATTAAAACAGTAAGTAAATAATACTTCATACTGTGTAAATTTAATCGCCAAAAAATAAATGAAAAGATTTAGAAAAACTTTTTTACAAACTCATCATCTTTCAACTCAGCTAAATTTTCAACACTTAAAGGTTTACTTACAAATTTTGTAACTACATCGTATTCCTTGGAATGTAAAAGATCTTCAGGATCTATAGTAGAGGATAATATTACCACTTTGGTATTTGGTAATTTTTCAGCATATTTAGCTATATAGGCATCCAGAAATTCCCATCCATTCATTACTGGCATATTAATATCCAACAAAATTAAATTAGGAGCTGTTTCTTGAGGATTTAAATTATCAGTGAAATGTGTATCAAAAAAAACTAGTGCATCACTTCCATCAATTGCAGTAAAAACTTGTTCAGCAAAGCCAGTACGTTTGAGTAAAAGCTTTGATATAGTAAGAGAAATACTATCGTCATCAATGCAAAGCACTTTATTAATCATAAGTCATTGGAATTCAGGAAAGAATATTAGAACAGCTTAAAATTAATACAAATTACCTACAAAATACTACCGTTTGTAAAAGTTTTTAAAAATTAAGCTTTCAGGTATATAACTTACCTACGCTTAGCTTTTTCCCAAAGCACCGACTGTTCTTTAAAAAGATAT
>JBKJQV010000116.1:0-13145 GCA_046593815.1 Sediminibacterium sp.
GGGTTAAAATAGATGAATTTCAATTGTAATAATACAGCATTATTGAACGTTTTTAAGATCAACTTATTGTATCTTTAAACAATTCCTTCTTTGATTAAATCGTGTAAATGTAAGATACCACGATACTGACCATTTTCTGCAACTATTAACTGACTTATATTATTGGTTCTTAATAAATTGAGCGCTTCAACTGCAAGGGCATCTGGAGCAATAGTTATTGGATGACTAGTAAGAATATCTTTTGCGCATATTTTACTTATGTCTTCTATTTTTTCTAACATCCTTCTTAAATCGCCATCTGTTATAATACCCAGTAATATATTATTATCATCTACAACAGCAGTTACTCCTAATCTTTTTTCAGTAATTTCAACAATAACTTTTTTAAGTGAGGTATTAGCCAATACCGCTGGCTTCTCGTTAGTTGACGAAATATTGTCAACCCTTAAATATAAACGTTTACCAAGATTACCTCCAGGATGAAAACGTGCAAAATCTCGGTTATTAAATCCATTTAATTCCATCAAACAAACAGCTAAAACATCGCCAATAACCATTTGTGCCGTTGTGCTACTTGTTGGCGCTAAATTATTGGGACAAGCTTCTTTATCAACCGTTGTATTTAATACCCAATCGGAATGGTTTGCTAAAAAACTCTCCATATTGCCTACCATACCTATTAAGGTATTTCCAAAATTTTTAATTAAAGGAACCAGCACTTTAATTTCTGGGCTTTCACCACTTTTACTAATCACCAATACAATATCATCATTTGTAACCATTCCTAAATCACCATGAATAGCATCTGCTGCATGCATAAATAAAGAAGGGGTGCCAGTAGAATTAAGCGTTGCAACAATCTTTTGAGCTACAATTGCACTTTTGCCAATACCGCTCACCACCAAACGACCCTTAGCTTGATGTATTGCTTTGATTATTTGTTCAAAGTCGGTATTAATAAAAGAGGCTAAGTTTTTTACTGCATTAGCTTCTATCTCTATTGTATTGAGTGCTGTTTGTAAAATTGTTGAATTCATGAAGTGTAAAGGTAAACTTTAACAAGAATGAAAACATATTGCCAATGTGCTTTGCTAACTTAGCTTCCTTTTTCCAAATTTCATCCAATAATTCCAATTTGTATAATTTTTTTGGAAAAAAAGAATAAAGTAATTAACTTATTGCCATAGAAAGGGATAAGTATAGAAAATAGCGTTTACAAAATGGCAACTACTAAAAAAGCGACTGAAAAAAAAACAGCACCTAAGAAAACTACCAAAAAGGCAATAGCTTCAGCACACGAATATGATATTTATGGAGCGCTAGAAAAATATTTTGGGTTTCGTACATTCAAAGGCACTCAAGAAAAAGCAATCAATACCTTATTAGACGGGGTAGATACTTTTGTTATTATGCCAACTGGTGGCGGTAAAAGTCTGTGCTATCAATTACCAGCATTAATAATGCCTGGGTGTGCCATTATTGTTTCTCCACTAATAGCGCTAATGAAAAATCAGGTAGATCTTGTAAGGGGATATAGCGAAAATGATGAAGTAGCACATTTTTTAAATTCTTCCTTAAACAAAGGTCAAATTAAAGCAGTTAAAGAAGATTTAAATAGCGGGAAAACTAAGCTATTGTATGTTGCACCCGAAACACTTACTAAGCAAGAAAACTTGGAATATTTTAGTGATTTAAATATTTCTTTTTTTGCAGTTGATGAAGCACATTGTATTTCAGAATGGGGGCACGATTTTAGGCCAGAATATCGCAGACTAAAAGAGATGATGGATATTATCAATCCAGATATTCCTATCATTGCTTTAACTGCTACAGCAACTCCAAAAGTGCAAAGTGATATTTTAAAAAACCTAGGATTAAGAGATCCTAAAGTATATATTTCTTCGTTTAATAGATCGAGCCTTTACTACGAAATTCAACCGAAAATAGAAAAAGAGCAAACGGTTAAAAACATAGTAAAATTTATTAGTGGACATAAAGGCAAGAGCGGAATTATATATACGCTTAATAGAAAAACTACAGAAGAATTGGCTGAACTTTTGGTGGCCAATAAAATTAAAGCAGTAGCTTACCATGCAGGGCTAGATCAAAAGTTGAGGGCCAATAGACAGGATCAATTTTTGAATGAAGATGTACAGGTAATTGTGGCTACCATTGCGTTTGGGATGGGAATAGATAAACCAGATATTAGATTTGTAATACATTTTAATATCCCAAAATCAATTGAAAATTATTATCAAGAAACAGGTAGAGCAGGTAGAGACGGATTAGAAGGAATTTGTGTTTTATATTATTCGCATAAAGATGTTTCTAAATTAGAACATTTCTTGCGCGACAAACCATTGAGTGAAAGAGAAGTTGGCGCACAATTGATTGATGAAATGGTAGCATACTCTGAAAGCTCTGTTTGTAGAAGAAAAATTCTCTTACACTATTTTGGTGAGGATTGGGAAACAGAAAATTGCGGTCTTTGTGACAACTGCAAAAACCCGAAAGAAAAAATTGAAGCTAAGGAAGCAGTAGTTAAAGTTATAAAAGTGGTAAACGCATTAGATGGTAGATTTATTACTGATTATGTAGTAAATGTATTGATAGGAAAGTTAACTCCACAAACTACAATGTTTAGGCATGATACATCACCGGTTTTTGGTATTGGTAATGATCATGAACCTCCATTTTGGAATAGTTTAATTCGACAAATGTTATTGAATAACTTATTGCAAAAAGATATTGAAGAATATGGGTTAATAAAAGTTACCCCAAAAGGAAATCAGTTTTTAAAGAAGCCAGCTTCATTTAAAATTGTGATGAATAATTTGTTTGAAGATGCCAATGCAGATGATGAGGATGGTGAGAATGCATCACAAACGGGTGCAGCTTCCGATGAAAAGTTATTTACAATGTTGATGGAGTTAAGGCAAAAAGAAGCCAAGAAAAAAAGCCTACCACCTTTTGTAATATTTCTAGAAAATTCTTTGCAAGATATGGCTACATTATATCCTACTACTTTAGAGGAGATGGAAAAATGCCAAGGAGTTAGCAAAGGGAAGTCGATCAAATACGGCAAACCATTTGTTGAGTTAATTGCAAAATATGTGGAAGAAAACGATATTGAAAAACCTGATGATTTTGTAATGCGTAGTGTAGCAAATGCAGGTAGTAATAAAATTTATATTATTCAAAATGTTGATAAAAAAATTCCTTTAGAAACCATAGCAAAAAATAAAGGATTGAAATTAGAAGAGTTGTTAGAAGAGATGGAAACCATCGCAGCCAGTGGAACAAGACTTAATTTAGATTATGCAATAGATGAGTGGTTAGATGAAGATGATCAGGTAGAAATTATAGATTATTTTAAAAGCTGTGAAACATCTTCATTGGATGTAGCAAGAGAAGAACTAGCTGAATACGATTATAATTGGGAGCAATTAAAAATAATGCGAATTAAGTTTTTGAGTGTTTATGGGAATTAGAAAAAATTATTTTTTCCAAAAGGCATTTTTTCGCAACGCTACATTTTCTCTAATGTTCATATAATAAAGATTCATATCGGCCACATGATAATTGTTGGTATTATAAAAAACATTACCGAAAAAATGCGGTTTCTCTGCCCATAATATATTTCCTTGCACTTTTGCATCGGTAACTCTTGGTACTTTTTTATTAAACTTGAGTAAAATTCCTCCTTTGTTTAAATCCCTTGCTGCTATAGGTTTACTAGAATCCCATGTAAGTGGGTTGGTTACTATTGCTTTAAAATTTTCTTTCGCAATAAAAGGAGGCTCGTACATTTCTTTATAAGTTCTCCAGCTACAAATACATCCTGTTTGATATGGGGTAGCACATGCTTTAAGTGAACCAAAATAATTCTCATCAATTGGCATTCCAATTAAATATGCTACCACTAACTTGTTTTTTAAATTACCTGTTTCAAAAAATTCTTTAATTAATCTTTTTCCATGTGTACTACCCTGACTGTGTGCAGCAATAATAATCGGCTTTCCATTATTATAATTGGATAAATAATATTGAAAGGCTAATTTAATATCTTGATAAGCCATTTCAAATGCAGCAATTGCATTTAAACTGTCTGATGCATTAGTTGGGAAATAAGCAGATAGATTAGCTTGTCTATATCTTGGCGAAAACACCCTTCCTACTTCATTAAAAATACTAGCTTGATAAAGTATGGTTCCATTATCAGTTTTTTGATTGATGGTAATATTATTCAAAGGCGCGTTCCATCCAAGCGGTCTAGTTTTATCGGTATAAGAAGTCGGATGAATAAAAAAAACATCTACAGTTGAATCTGGTTGATAGCCTTCTTTAATAGACAAGGGTACACTATCAGATGGATCATTTTTAAACGGGTGTGCAGCCCAACTATTCAAATCGGAATAGTCTGGAGCAACATTTATACCCTCCTTAAAATCATTGACTGCTATATAATTTTTTTTACCACAACCAACTATAATTAAACAACTTAGAAAAATGGCAATATTTAATAATAATCTATTCATAGGTTAAAGTTGATAAAAAATTGAGAAAATACAAGGTTATTAACTTGTACGGCTAATTGCCGTTAGTTTTGTAATTTACAGTATATAAATAATTATTACACACAAAAATGAAACGATATGGCCATTCCTGTTGTTGATTTATCCGATTTTACACATGGCAATGCTGCACAAAAAGCAGCTTTTGTTGAAGCAATTGGTAAAGCATATGAAGAAGTAGGTTTTGTTGCAGTTAAAAATCACGGAATCCCTGATGAGTTAATTACTCAGCAATATGAACATGTACAACAATTTTTTTCTATGCCACTAGAGAAAAAACTGGGTTATGAAATAAAGGGTTTAGCCGGACAAAGAGGCTACACCAGTTTTGGCCGTGAACATGCAAAAGGAAGTGAAGCTCCAGATTTGAAAGAATTTTTTCAATATGGACAAACAGTTGAAAACGATGATCCCATCAAATCGGAATATCCTGATAATGTTTCAGTAAATGAAATTGCTTCTTTTAATAAAACATTATATGAAGCCTATCGTAATTTCGAAAAAAGCGGGAAAGCCTTATTACAAGCAATTGCCTTATACCTAAAATTAGATGAACATTATTTTGATCAATACGTAAACAATGGCAACTCTATTTTAAGGTGTATTCATTATCCTCCAATAACTCAAGAACCCAAATCTGCAATTCGTGCTGAACAGCATGAAGACATCAATTTAATTACTTTACTAGTTGGTGCATCTGCTGGAGGATTAGAAATATTAACAAAGCAAGGGGAGTGGGTTGGTGTTACTTCTTTGCCAGAACAAATTGTTGTAAATGTGGGCGATATGTTGCAAAGGTTAACTAATAATAAACTAAGAAGTACTACACATAGAGTTGTAAATCCGCCTCGCGAACATTGGCATACCAGTAGATTTTCTATGCCATTTTTCTTACACCCAAGAAGCGAAATGAATTTAGCTTGTTTAGAAAGTTGCATTAATGATACCCATACAAAAGCATATCCAGATGCTACAGCTGGTGAATATTTAGATGAACGTTTAAGAGAAATTGGATTGAAAAAGTGATCCTACTCCGACATATCCCATTCTTGCGCGCGGTGTTTTTGCATAGCATAACCGCTTTTGGTGGCCCGCAAGGACATATGGGTATGATGATGAAAACTTTTGTTCAGCAAAGGAGAGATATTACAGAAAGTGAATTGATGGAATACAATGGGTTTTGTCAATTGTTACCTGGCGCTTCATCTACCCAAACAATTACGCTCATTGGTTTTAAGCGAGGTGGCTTAGGGTTGGCTGTTTTAACGTTAATCATTTGGATCTTACCTGCTTGTATGTTAATGACAGGCTTTTCTTTTCTGTTAGATTATTTTGCAGACATTCAAAAAAAAGCAGCCATTTTTCAATTTATCCAACCAATGGCAATAGGTTTTATTGCATATTCTTCATTTAAAACATTTGGTATATCTATAAAAAATACCATTACAAGGGTTATAATGATTGTAGCAACAATTGCTACATTCTTAGCTTTTAAAACACCGTGGGTATTTCCTGGATTGATAGTCTTGGCAGGAATAGCTACGAATTTTAGTGAAAAGAGAATTCCGCAAAGCGATATTCCACCTAAGGAAATAAAATGGGGTAATATATTAATATTTATTGCACTTTTTGGTTTGGCAGGATATTTATCGGAAACTGCCACAAAAAATAATTGGAAAAATAGAAAAATTATTAACGTATTTGAAAATAATTATCGTTTCGGAAGCCTAGTTTTTGGAGGCGGAGATGTGTTAATGCCAATAATGTATGAACAATATGTAACTCGTCCAGAAACAAAACATATTAAAGAAACTAAAAGAGATGTATTGAAAATAGGGCGACAAGATTTTTTAACTGGCTCGGGAATGGTAAGGGCAATACCCGGACCAGTATTTTCCATTGGGGCATTTACAGGCGGGATGGCATTGAGAGAACAAGGAAGTATGATACAATTAATGGGAAGTGTTATAGGAGCTATAGCCATTTTTTTACCAAGCGCTTTGTTGGTGCTTTTCTTTTTTCCTGTTTGGCAAAACTTAAAAAAATATGCAGTAATCTATCGTTCCTTAGAAGGAATTAATGCCGCTGTGGTAGGAATTATGGCTGGAGCAACTGCTTATCTTTTAAAAGACAATATTTTTTTCCCTCTTTTTGAAGGTCAATATACCGCTGCGTTATGGGATATTTTTATTGTATTTATTACTTTCGCTCTTTTGAGAAGCAATCGAATTCCCGCACCCTTTATTGTTTTAGGTTGCCTTTTGTTGGGCGCTTTATTGTAATTTTTACTATCTTCCTATACTTAAAAAATTAGCAATGGTAACCATAGCTTTATATAATTTAAAAGGCGGAGTAGGCAAAACGGCTGCCACCATTAATTTAGCCTATTTGGCAGCTAAAGAAGGATATAAGACTTTAGTATGGGATTTAGATCCACAAGGTTCTTCTTCTTTTTATTTAGGCGTAAATGCAACAATAAAAAATGAGGCAAAAAAAATATTGAATAGCGAAATTACGCTTACAGAAGCAATTCAACATTCAGATTATGAAAACCTAGATATTATTCCTGCCGATCTTTCTGCTAGGCATGCAGATATTTTATTGAATGAAATGAAACAATCAAAGAAAAAAATTGCCTCCATTCTTGCAACAGTAAAAAAAGATTATGATGTTGTTTTTTTAGATTGTCCTCCTGGAATATCTTTTTTACATGATGCCATTTTTAATGGATCAGATTGGGTATTAATGCCTAATATTCCAACTACTTTATCTATACGTTCTTACGAATCTGTTTTAAGTTATTGTAAAGAGAATGATGTTGATACGAGTAAACTAAAATGTTTTTTTAGTATGGTAGATCATCGAAAGAATTTGCATCACGAAGTGATTAATAATTTTTATAAAGACAAAATATTTTTCAAAAATTATATTCCTTATTTGAGTGATGTAGAAAAAATGGGTGTGAATGAAGCACCCCTCGAAACTTTTGCTGCCAGTAGTTATGCTGCACAATGTTATAGAGATCTTTGGAAAGAAATTAAAAAAACCTGTATTGATTAATTTATGAATAAACAACTATCCTCTTGGTTTAGTCCTGCATTAAATAAAGAAATGCCTATTGTTTCTTACGGACATTATGGCTTTGTAATATTGTTAATACCAACTGCAGCTGCTGATTATTTAGAATATGAAAGATTTCAGATGATGGATGCTTTGGCTCCTCATATTGATGCAGGAAAAATTCGTGTTTTTAGTATTGATAGCATGAATAAGGAAAGCTGGATGAATAAGGAAATGATTCCAGAACATAAGGCTATCCGTCAAAATCAATTCAACGAATATGTTTTTAATGAAGTGATACCTTTCATTCGAACTAGTACCAGCCAAGAAACAATGGTATATACTTGCGGTGCAAGCTTTGGCGCATTGCATGCAATGAATTTATTTTTAAAACGACCAGATATTATTAACGGAGCTATTAGTATGAGTGGTGTATATAACCTTACAGAATACACCGATGGTTTTTGGGATGATCAAGTATATTATAATAGTCCAGAACATTATGTACCTAATTTAAACGACGATTGGTATTTAGAAAAAATACGCGCTAGTCACCATATTCATATTTACACAGGAAGTGGCAATTATGAAGATCCAGAAGCTTCTAAACGTTTTAGTGCGGTTCTTTATAATAAAGGTATTTGGAACGATTTAGACGTTTGGGGAACCGATATAACGCACGACTGGCCTACTTGGCGTAAAATGTTGCCATATATTATAGATGTGAAGTTTTAAATAACAAGTATGTTCTTTATATACATCTTAATCGGATGCATTATCGTTATTTTTTTATTTATGCGGCAAGCATCATTCGGTAAAATTGCTACTGATGAATTACTTAATAAAATAAATAAATCAATAAATTACAGAAAGGGCAAATTTCAAAATCAACATAACACACCCGATATTAAAGAAGGGGTTAGTTATTTTAGGGTGATGAGGGATTTCTTTTTTGTTAAAGAACCTAATAATATTCCATCATTCACTATTCCATCAACTTATTCTAATTTGTTTGATTTAAATACCGATGAGAATATATTAGTTTGGTTTGGACATTCTTCTTATTTTATACAAGTTGATGGGAAAAAAATATTGGTTGATCCTGTTTTGAGCGGCTCGGCTTCTCCTATTTCATTTACTACAAAAAGCTTTGAAGGAACAGATCGTTATTCTGCTGAAGATATTCCGATGATTGATTATTTATTTATTTCACATGATCATTGGGACCACTTAGATTATGCAACTGTAAAAGCCATTGAACCAAAAGTGGGTAAGGTTTTTTGTGGATTAGGGGTAAGTGCGCATTTAAAAAGTTGGGGATATCCATCCGAAAAAATAATTGAAGCAGATTGGAACGAAAAAATGCTGAGTGAAAATCGATTTGAAGTATTTTCAGTTCCAGCTAGGCATTTTTCTGGGAGATCAATTAAACGAAATCAATCGCTTTGGATGTCGTATGTTTTGAAAACGCCAAGAATGAAAATTTTTATTGGCGGAGATTCGGGCTATGATGATCATTTTAAAAGAATAGGCGCAGAATTCGGTCCTTTTGACTGGGCTATATTAGAATGTGGGCAATACCACGAATACTGGAAATACATTCATATGATGCCCGAAGAAGTAGTAACTGCTGCAAAGGAATTAGTTGTTAAAAATTTGTTGCCTGTACATTGGGGTAAGTTTTCATTAGCCATGCATAGTTGGAACGACCCAATAAAACGGGTAGTAAAGGAAGCAAAAATTCAACATCAGCTAGTTGCTCATCCGATGATTGGACAAGTAGTTTATCTATCAAAAGAAAATAATTTTGAACTTTGGTGGGAGCTAGTTTAAACTGCAAAAAACAAGTTAATTCCGTTAAAATTGATGGTATTGTGCCCCTGCTGCTTTAATATTACTAAATAATTAATTGCAGTTGAGAAAAAAATTACGCATTCGTTTTATATTACTGGTGCTGTTGAATGCGGTAATGATGGGTAATGTGTCTGCTCAATTTATTACTATTAGCGGAACCGTATATGATATTTCTGCTCGCCGACCTTTAGAAGCAGTTGCGGTACAAAGTACATCTGGCAGAGGTACGATAACAGATTCAACTGGAAGATATATGCTTACAGTTAAAATAGCTGATTCTATTTGGTTTTCAATGATAGGTAAAAATACAATGAAGTATCCCGTAGATACGATTAGTAACACGGAGGCTTTTAATGTAATGATTCATGTTTATGCATCGCAATTACCAGAAGTAAAAGTGCGGAATAATTATTACCGATACGATTCAACAATGAACAGGCAGGATTATGCCAAAGTATTTAATTTTAGAAAACCCACTCTGCGGGTTGTTAGAGACCCCACTTATAACCCAGGTGCAGCAGTAGGGTTTGATTTGGATGAGATTATTAATATATTTCGAGTAAAGCGAAATCAAAGTATCCTTGCTTTACAAAAACGGTTAATAGAACAAGAAGAAGAGAAATATATAAACAGTCGCTATAATAAAAAATTCATTCGAAAGATTACTAAATTAGAATCGCCAGAGCTAGATAGTTTTATGGTGCACTACAGACCTAGCCATGAGTTAGTAAAACAATTAAATGATTTAGAATTGGGTTATTGGGTACAAAAATCCTACGAACAATATAAATCTACTAGGTACAATTGGCGTGGAGGTATGTATAGAAGAAAGGATGGGTTTTAGAAAAACCTTAAACATTCAACTCTTTTTCTGCCTTTGCCCCCAACAATTGAATCATTGGTAATAATGCACCGAAACGAGCATCGCTACTATTTCCTTGTTTCCAACGGTGATAAATTTGTTGAGCTATCACCGCATTTTTAAATAATCCGAAAACATAATAAAAATGAATATTGGTTAAATCTCTTCCCGTATTTTTTGCATAGCGATCAATCAATTGTTTGCGTGTATAATTGCCGGGTAACCAAGTGAGGTTATAATTTTTAAAAATATCTCCTTCACCTTCTTCAAACCAATACGCTAACATTGCACCTAAGTCCATCAAAGGATCTCCAACCGTAGCCATTTCCCAATCGAGCAATCCAACTATCTCCGTAAAATTAGTTTCTTCGAGAATTACATTATCATATTTAAAATCGTTGTGCAATAAAGTAGGCGCTAGTTCAATTGGCCGAAATGATTGTAACCATTGAGCTGTAGCGTTCATACTTTCAATTGTATCTGTTTTTGCAGTATAATATCTTTTGATCCAGCCATCTACTTGCCTTGTTACATAACCCTCTGGTTTACCTAATTGGTTTAATCCAGTTGTATTAATATCAATTGAATGCAATGAGGATAAAGTATCAATTAATTTTTCAGATAGTGTTTCGTATATGGTTGGACTTAAATTTAATTTTGGTGCATTGTAAGCTCTTAAAATATTTCCCTCTATTTTTTCCATTATATAATATGGGGCACCAAAAAATGATTCATCTTCACAAAAATAAATTGGCGTAGGTGTTTTACTAAAATGTGGTTTTAGTAAAGAGAGCACTTTAAACTCTCTGCCCATATCATGTGCCGATTTAATATGCGCACCCAGAGGCGGAGTTCTAAGTACATATTGTTTTTCAGCAGTAGTTAAGCAATACGTTAGGTTAGAATATCCACCAGGAAATCTTGAAATGCCAGTAACAGGTGCAATATTAATTGCTTGATTGCTCAATAAATTGTTTAGCAACTCAATTGATATATGTTCTTTATCTGTTAACGCAACCGTTTTTTCCATGACTTTATTTTATTAAATTTATGTTGGTCGGGCGACCAACATCGGCATTCCCGGCATCTTCGGCGACTACCATTGGTATCATCAGCAACCAACATTGGCTTCGCAAGTAATTTATTTTAATCGATGTTGGTCAGCGACCAACATCGGCATTTTCCATAGTTATTTTTTCTTCACGTCCAATCCATATTTCTTAAGAATACTTAATGCTAAACTTTGCATATGCACTTCATCTGCACCATCCCAAATTCTTGCGCCACGCTCGTGTTGGTATAAATTAGCGAGCATAGTTTCATCTGATAAACCCATTGCACCATGAACTTGTATTGCTCTATCCAGAACTTTCAAAACCATATTTGCCACATAAAATTTAATACCTGCAATTTGATCACGCGTAGCAGCAGCACCATTCAAATCGATATTATATGCTGTGCGTAATACTAAAAGTCTTGATGCGTCTATCTCTACCCTACTCTCTGCTATAAATCCTTGAATGAATTGTTTTTGTCCTAGCATTACACCTTCTTCCATTTCTCTTGTTGCTGCTCTTTTACACATAAGGTCGAAAGCTTTTTCTGCAATTCCTACCCAGCGCATACAATGGTGAATTCTTCCTGGACCTAATCTTTCTTGTGCTAGTTTAAAAGCTTGTCCCTCTTCACCAATTAAGTTTTCAACGGGTACTCTGCAATTATTATATTTTATTTCTGCATGACTAGCCCATCCTTCTCCAGCTTCTCCAAAAACAGGAATATTTCTGATGAATTCAAAACCTGGTGTATCGGTCGGCACAATAATCATGCTTGCTCTTTCATGTTTATGTGCGGTTGGATTGGTAACTGCCATCACAACTGCAAATGCTGCTCCATCGGCCGAAGAAGTAAACCATTTATGTCCATTTATTATATATTCATTTCCTTCACGAACGGCTGTGGTTGCCATTCTTGTAGGATTTGATCCAGGAAATTCTGGTTCAGTCATGGAGAAACAACTGCGAATTTTTCCTTCTAATAAAGGGTGTAAAAATTTTTCTTTAATTGATGCTGATGCAAATTTGCTGATAAGTTCGGTGTTACCTATATCAGGTGGTTGTGCATTAAAACAATATTGTCCGTAATAAGGAGCCAACGATAGTAATTCACTTACCTGTCCAAATTCACAAAGCGTTAAACCCATGCCACCCTCGTCTTTTGATAAGTGTAAATTCCACCAACCATTTGCTTTTACTATTTCTCTTTTAGTAGTAAGTATTTTTTCTGTTTGTTTAAATGGACGAGTAGTATGTTCTTTTTCTAATGGTATTAATTCATCTTGCACAAATTGTTTTATTTGTGGTAATAATGATTTCAATTTTTCGGTAACAAATATTGCTTCCATAATTAAGTATTAAATAGTTACTCCTCCGTCTGCAGTAAAAATGGTTCCAGTACAATAGCCCGATGCGCTAGAAGCCAAGTATAATGCGAGTGCTGCAATTTCTTCAACAGAACCCATGCGCGCTATTGGAGCTTGTTTTACAAAACGGTTCAACCATTTTTCATCTTGCCAAAGTGCTTCAGAAAATTTGGTTTTAATTAAACCTGGACAAATAGCATTTACCCTAATTCCATCATGCCCCCATTCTTTGGCGGTAACTTTAGTAAGCATATTTAAAGCTGCTTTAGAAACAGAGTATAAGCCCAACCCCGGGTCGGGCGTATTACCTGCAATAGAACTTATATTAATTACTGATCCCCCCCCTCTTGCTTTCATAATTGGATAAACCAAT
>JBKJQV010000214.1:0-22544 GCA_046593815.1 Sediminibacterium sp.
CAATTTTAAATAAAACTGGTACTGAATTTATTTTTGTTCAAAATAGAGATCCACAAAAGGAACAGTGGACAGGAAAAATATTGGGAGCAGAAGGTGTTAAAGCTAAATATGGCATCAACAATACATTTACCAATAACTTATTTAATGGAAATATTATTGATTTAAAAAAAATCGATTCTGTATTAACGCTGTTTAGAACAGAAGATGTTTTAATGAGTTATGCAAAGCCCGATCAATTATCTCGAATGGCTATGATTACAGATAGCATCATTAATTCTAACAAAACACCAATTTCAACAGTTAGAACAAGAATGATAATGAGTTCTCTTAGAGGAATCAAACAACCTGAAGAAATTGCATTGATTGAAAAATCAGCAACTATAAGTTGCGATGGACATAATGATGTAATGCGTTCTATCAAACCCGGAATGGAAGAGTTTCAAGCTCAAGCCATTATGGAATATCATTTTAAGAAAAACGGATCGGAATATCCAGGATATTGGAGTATTAATGGCTCATCCGATAACTCATGCATATTGCACTATTCAACCAATTTAAGAAAGATGAATTCTGGAGAAGTTTTATTGAGTGATTGTGCTGCTGAGTACCATGGATACAGTGCCGATGTTACAAGAACAATACCTGTAAATGGTAAATTTACTGATGCACAAAGAATCATTTATGAGTTGGTTTTAGAAGCCCAAGATTCTGGTATTGCAGCTGCAAAACCAGGGATGCCAATGGGCGGTGTTGATGCAGCGGCAAGAAGTGTAGTTAATAGAGGGTTAAAAAAATTAGGCATCATTACTAGCGATGCCGAAGGCAGAAAATATTTCCCTCATGGAACATCGCATCATTTAGGATTGGATGTACACGATATGGGACCTAGAACATTAGAAGCAGGAGTTTATATTACTGTTGAGCCAGGAATTTATATTCCTTCTGGTAGCCCTTGCGATAAAAAATGGTGGAGTATTGGCGTGCGAATTGAAGATGATATTTTAATTACCAGTGATGGAAATAGAAATCTTTCTGCAGCATCCCCAAGAAAAATTAAAGACATCGAAAAAATGATGAAAGAGAAAAGTATTTTTAAGAATTAATTATAATTAAATGGCTTGTCCTACTAAAAATAAGTCAGTAGTACAAGCCATTTTAAAAATTTAAGATTCACTTATTCTTTTTGTTTTACTGCCAAGTTTTTAAATTTAGCAAACAGATTCAGAATAGCAGTAGTATCTTTCTCTGGATTTTTTTCCATTTTAATACAATAAACAAAAGGGCCCACTTTTTTATTATACTTCACCATATACTTTTCTGGAGTATCTGATCTAATTTCAACTAATTTTATTCCTTTTATACTATCAAAATAAGGTGAAATACTAAAAGGGTAATCATTAAATTCTTTAGAAAAACGAAGTGTCCATTTGCTACTTAGCATAGAATCAACATTTGATTCTACAAAGTAGGTTTCTATAAGTGAACCGCTTTCGATTGAACCTTCTGATTTTATAAGTTTTGGTGTGAGTGTTTTAAAATCGTTTCCAATAGGCAGATTAAAATACATATTTACAGGCCCAAATTCTTTTACTAGACTCTTTTGTGAATAATTGTTTTGGAGCATTGTAAATTCTGTTCCGATTAAACTATCAACATGATGAAAATAATAATAAAACGGAGTGCTCTTAACTTCAATTTTTTTACTACTCTTATACAATCCAAAAAATATTGTGTCATTCTGAATTTTATATAAAACTTCGTTTTTATAATGATGAGCTATAATATGACTTGTGTCAACAGTATTATAGTTCTTGTTATTAAATGGGCTAGTAAAAAGATTGGTCATTTTTACTGAATAAAATTGATCATCATTTTGACTAAAATTAACATTCATGATAATTGTACCAATTAAAATTAAACCTGATAATTTCATTTGGATCTATTTTTTAATTAGCAGAAATTAAAAATGTATTTGTTTCGCGAAACGTCTTTACACTCCAGCCACCGACACAACTAATTTTAAGAGTTGCAGACGCTGAAACCACAGCATTAGCAGAATAACCATCCCCACTTATTACAACTGGGCTTACAGTTGATCCTACATCAGCTGTTGTACATGGTGGGAAAACATCTACGGTCTCAAGTCCGCTAAAACTTAATTGCTCCCACTTCCAATATTCATAGGAGGAACTAGTGTTTTTATACTTAATACCTCCAAATGTAGCAACATAAACTATAGGTGGAACTACATTTAAATTAATCCTTAAACATTCTTTAGATACTAACATAGGTGCTCTTATTTTACCATTAATTTGATCAACTTCAATTGGACCATTTGAACTGTATAATATCGTTCCATTTACCGTTCCTGTTGATGCTCCATCTAATATTCCGGTTGCTTCGTCGATAGACAGACCGCAAGCAGGTTGATCGGGTGGAGTGTGAAAAACACCACCACCTCCACCACCACCAGCACACTGACTTTTTATAACTTTATTTTGGGCTTTTTCTAAATCAATTATATTGAAAATTTGATCACACGGATCACAAACTGTATATAAATAACTCCAAGTTTGGGAGCCATCAGTATAAGTTGTTACCCAATAATAATCAAAGCATGTTGTATTTGACACAATTGTACCTTTTTGATTACTTCTTTTCTTTTGAAGAATTTCCTTTTTATAAACTACTTTATTGCTCTTAAATCCAGTTTCGTATTTAAACTGATTATCGACAGAATATACACGAATATTTCCATCACTAATTGAAAAATTGCTTTTTAATAAAATAGTACTTGCCCCTTGAAACAAATCAGTAAAAACAACTGCTTTATTAACATTTTGTAGATTATCAATATTTGATAATAAAATTAAACTACTGTCAATTTTGCTTCTTGAATTACTTGAATAAAACAACACAGAAACCGTTTTTGCAGTAGTTGGAATGCTAATAATAGTTAAATTATTGGTATTCAATACAATTTCAGCATTATTCCAAACCATCTTAGCAATTACAGTATCAAGTCTAGTTTTTCCACTAGCATCTAATGATAATTTAGTTTCTGACAAATAATTTTTAATAGAAGCAATAATTTCTTTAGTTGGTCTTATAGATTCAGTTGTGGGACTGTGATCCTTTGAACAACTAAGAAGATACAGGAATAGACATAATAATAGGCGTGCATGATTTTTCATGGATTATTGGTTTTCATAAAGTTTGTAAAAAAAAATGAATCACCAATTAAAAAATGATTAAAATTATAATTTTTCATTATTAATATGCCGATCATTATCGCGTATTGTTTTTTTGGCGATATTTTTTTGGAATGCTTTGGTTAAATCAACTCCTGTTTGATTGGCTAAGCAAATTAATACCCATAGAACATCGGCCATTTCATCGGAAAGCTCATGCTCTTTATCGGAGTCTTTAAAAGACTGTTCTCCATATTGTCGAACGATAATTCTACTGAGCTCGCCTACTTCTTCCATTAAAATACCGAGGTTGGTGAGTTCGTTAAAATACCTTACCCCAATGGTTTTTATCCATTGATCTACTTTTTCTTGTGCTTCAGTAATTGTTAATGCGTGCAATTCGTTCATAATTCATCATTTAAAATTCATAAACCTTAATTCATATCTCTTAATTCATAATTCATACCTCTTAATTCATAATTATTCTTTTCGCTTACTATCAATAACAATAGTAACAGGTCCATCATTTACTAAACTCACTTGCATATCTGCCCCAAAAATACCAGTAGCAATATGTTTTCCCAATTCGTTATGTAAAGAATCAATCAACTGTTCATACAATGGAATAGCAATTGGGGGCTTTGATGCATTTATATATGATGGTCGGTTTCCTTTTTTAGTGCTTGCGTGGAGAGTAAATTGACTAACCAATAAAATATCTCCATCTACTTCTTTTACTGAACAGTTCATAACTCCATTTGAGTCATTAAAAATGCGGAGGTTAACAATTTTACCTGAAAGCCAATTAACATCTTCTATAGAGTCTGCATCTTCAATACCTACTAAAATCATTAACCCTTTTTGGATTATTTCATTTATAGTATTGTTAATACTTACACTTGCAGAAGACACTCTTTGAATTACAACACGCATTAGTTCAATTTTTATCCGAAATTTGACGGAATGAAGATAGATATAAGCAAGGAGATTCAGTTTCAAACAGCACGAAGTGGTGGAAAAGGAGGACAAAACGTGAACAAGGTAGAAACCATGGTAGAAGGTCGTTGGCTGGTTAATGCATCGATACTTTTTTCTGATGAAGAAAAAACGAGGATTAAGGAAAAGTTGAATAATAAAATTACAGACCAAGGTTTTTTATTGGTAAAATCGCAAGCCGATCGATCGCAATTAAGCAATAAACAAAATGTGGTAGAAAAAATGAACCAATTGGTTGCAAAAGCTTTGGAAATACAACTAAAAAGAAAAGCAACAAAACCTACAAAAGCTTCCAAAGAAAAAAGGATTGAATCAAAAAAGAAAAATGCTTTTAATAAGATTTTTAGGAAAAAAGTTGATAAAAACAAGCTGTTCTTATGAAAAAAATAGGATAGCATTTAATTGGTATTTTTACAAAATCATTATACGTAATGTCGCCCTTAGACAAGCTCAGGGTGACAAATAAAAGTAAGATGGGTGCAAACAAAGATAAATGAGTGAAATAAAAAAATTAGCGAATCAAACACTATGGTATGGATTACCAACCATTGCTAGTAGGTTTTTAGGCTACCTAATGAACCTATCCTTGCCGCTATTTTTTGCACAGCCATCAGTAACAGCCGATCTTACTCAGATTTATGCAATGATTCCATTTTTAAACGTATTGTTTACTTATGGATTAGAAACAGCTTATTTCAGGTTTAGCAAAGAAGAAGATCCAAAGAAATTATACAATACTCTTTCAATATCACTCATTGGATCAACTATTTTATTTACAGGGATTTTATATTTATTTAGAGGTAATATTATTGGTTGGGCTAACTTAGAAACACATCCAGAATACATCACTTGGATGATTGCAATTATATTTTTCGATGCAATTAGCACCTTGGCATTTGCAAGGTTAAGATTAGAAAATCGTCCGCGCAAATATGCGGTAGTAAGACTTTCGAGCGTATTTGTCAACTTTTTGAGTGTATTATTTTTTGTAGGAATTATTCCAAGTTATATATTAAAACACCCCGATAGCGGATTAACTTTTTTTACTCAAAAAAATATAGGTATTGGTTATTACTTACTCGGAAATTTAGCAGGGAGTATTCTAACTTTTGTTTTACTCTGGAAAGAGTTTAAAGAAATTAAATTTCAATTTAGTAAGAAGGTATGGAACAAAGTAATGAGCTATAGCTACCCCTTGATTATAGTAGGCATGGGAGGTATGGTGAATGATATGTTGAGTAGATTAATATACCAACATGTAGTTGATCTTCCGGCAGAAGCTGCTAAACATGAATTAGGCATATTTGGAAATATATATCGCCTTGCAGTATTAATTACTATTTTAATTCAAGCTTTTAGAATGGCTGCAGAGCCATTTTTCTTTAAACAAAGTAGCGAAGAAAATGCTCAAAAGGTATATGCAAGGGTGATGAAATTTTTTGTAATAGCTTGTTGTTTTATGTTTTTATTCATCAGCTTATTTATTGAAATATTTGCTTGGTTCTTTAATGCTATCCATAAACCATTGTGGACAGAAGGTCTTTATATAGTTCCATTACTAGCTTTAGGTAATATTTTTTTAGGTATTTACTATAATCTGAGTATTTGGTATAAGTTAACCGATAGGAATAAAATGGGTGCTTATATTACCCTTGCTGGAGCTATCATTACTATTGGTTTAAATATTTTATTGATTCCTACACTTCATTATTTAGGTGCTGCCATATCCACTTTCAGCTGTTATTTTTTTATGATGTTAATCAGTTATTTTATGGGACAACATTATTATCCTGTTCCTTATCCAACAAAAAAATTAATTACTTATTTAGTTGTAATATGTCTTTTATATGCAGTGCATAAATCAATATTATTTTTCTTCCCTCATTTATGGCTGGCCATTCTACTTGGAATAATTTTTATTGGTTTATTTAGTATGCTAATCATTTGGGCTGAGAAAAAAGAATTACAACGAATACCAATATTTAAAAAAATACTTTAACAATGTCAGAAGATTTATCGATACATACAGGCAACAAAATAGAACAATATGAATCATTGATTCCGCAAATTAAGGGGCTCTTAACTGGTGAATCAGATTTAATTGCCAATCTTGCAAATATTGCTGCAGCTTTAAAAGAACAATTTGGATGGTTTTGGGTAGGATTTTATTTAGTAAAAAATGAGCAGCTTGTATTAGGGCCTTTTCAAGGGCCAGTTGCATGTACTAGAATAGCAAAAGGAAGAGGCGTTTGTGGTACAAGTTGGGCAAAAGCAGCAACGCTAATTGTACCTGATGTAGAAAAATTTCCTGGGCATATTGCTTGCAGCAGCATTTCAAAATCAGAGATTGTAGTTCCAATTATATTACAAGGAGAAGTAATTGGGGTATTGGATGTAGACAGTAATGAATACAATAATTTTGATGAAATTGATCAGCAATATTTAGAGCAGATAATTCAACTAATTGAGCTTTAAATAAAAATTTCGTAGCTTTGCAGCATTCATATAGGCTCTCGGTTAGGCTGGAATCTACTTCAGTGACAAGGTAATCCCCAAATAGTTAGGTTATATAGCATCTGAAAATCAGGTGTTCATTATTAAATACATTTTGTGTTATTCAAGCAATTACAATTAATTGAGCCCATTTTAAAGGCGCTCGAAACAGAAGGGTATAGTACCCCAACACCCATTCAACAACAAGCAATTCCTTTGGCTTTAGAAGGTAGAGACTTACTAGGTTGTGCCCAAACAGGAACAGGAAAAACAGCAGCATTTGCAATTCCTATTTTACAATTAACCTATCAGGCTATACAAAACGGCAATAGGTCTAAATCAATCAAAGCACTAGTATTAACCCCAACAAGAGAATTGGCTATTCAAATTGATGAAAGCTTTGCAGCTTATGGAAAATACCTTTATTTAAAACACCAAGTTATTTTTGGTGGGGTATCACAAGTTCCACAGGTGAATGCATTACGCAATGGAGTAGATATTTTAGTAGCTACACCAGGTAGATTATTAGATTTAATGCAACAAGGATATGTACGTTTACATGAAATAGATTTCTTTGTGTTAGATGAGGCAGATCGCATGTTGGATATGGGATTTATAAACGACGTTAAAAAAATTGTTGCTAAACTTCCTGCTAAAAAACAAACCTTGTTTTTTTCGGCCACTATGCCAACAGAGATTGAAAAATTATCTTCTACCCTTTTACATAATCCTGCAAAAGTAGAAGTTACACCTCCTGCAACTACTGTTGAAAAAATAGAACAAGCAGTTTATTTTGTAGAGAAAGATTATAAAAAACATTTACTGATACATTTACTAAAAGATACTGCCATTCAAACAGCATTAGTATTTACTAGAACCAAACATGGTGCTGATAAAGTGGTAAAAGAATTATTAAGAGTAGGTATTTCTGCAGAAGCCATTCATGGCAATAAATCTCAAAATGCCCGCCAAAGAGCATTAAGTAATTTCAAAACCGGTTCAACAAGAATTCTTGTTGCAACTGATATTGCAGCTAGAGGTATTGATGTAGACCAGCTTTCGCACGTATATAATTATGAATTACCGAATGTACCAGAAACATATGTTCATAGAATTGGAAGAACAGGTAGAGCAGGTGCAAGTGGAATGGCCGTTTCTTTTTGCGATGCAGAAGAAAGAGCATATTTAAAAGACATAGAAAAACTAATTAAAATTAGTCTACCAGTTGTAAAAGAACATGAATTTGTTTCTTCTATACCTCAGAATGCTGTTGTTAAACCTCAGCCTACTAAGTCTCCAACAAGAGGAAGATTTAGAGAACAAAAAGGGAGTTACAATAGAAATGCTTCCCACAGATCATCTCAAAATAGATAATTAGTTAGCTTAACAATATTGCTTAATTTAGAACCATGATTAAGCAATATTGTTTATTTATTCTATCCCTCATTGCATTTGAAAAAAGCAATGCACAGAAGACCCAACCTTATTTTCCGTCTGTACAAAAATGGGAACAAAAAACGCCCGAAAGTCTTGGTTTGAATACTATAAAAATTCAACAAGCAATTGATACTGCCAAGTTTTACGAGTCGAAAAATCCTCGTAATATGGAGGTCAATCATTATCAAACATTTGGAAAAGAACCATTTGGCGAAGGCATTGGACCATTTGAAGAAAGGGGCGATCAGACTGGTATAATCGTTTACAAAGGATACATCATTGCAAGTTGGGGTAATACTACAAAATGTGATATGACACATAGTGTAACCAAAAGCTTTTTATCAACTGTGGTTGGTCTAGCCATTGAAAAAGGGATGATACGATCTGTTAAAGACAAAGTAGTAGATTATGTTCCTCCCATTGAATTATTTAATCAACCGATAAACCGCTCAGCCGATTTATTGGGTCAACCACAATTAATCCATCCTTTTGAATCTGCGCATAATAAAACCATTACTTGGGAAACAATGCTCAATCAAACAAGTGATTGGGAAGGAACTTTATGGGGTAAACCTGAATGGGCAGATAGACCAGATAATGATCCTCAAAAATGGCAGAATAGAAAAAGGAATATACCTGGGACTGTATATGAATACAATGATGTTCGAGTAAATGCCCTTGCACTAGCTGCAACCAGTATATGGAGAAAACCATTGCCACAGGTTTTAAAACAATTTATTATGGACCCAATCGGGGCTTCAAATACTTGGAGATGGACAGGATACAGAAATTCTTGGATAGTTTTAGATGGCATTCCAGTCCAAAGCGTTAGTGGCGGCGGCCATTGGGGTGGAGGTATGTTTATAAATGCAGAAGATATGGCTAGATTTGGTTTACTAACTTTAAGGAATGGGAATTGGAATGGTCATCAATTAATAGAAAGCGCTTTTATAAAAATTGCAACAACTCCTACCCCTGTAAAAAAAGATTACGGCTATATGAATTGGTTTTTGAATACACAAAAAGAAACTTTACCAAGCGCGCCAACCAATGCTTTTATTCATATTGGAAATGGGAATAATATTATTTATGTAGATCCAACAAATGAATTAGTTGTAGTTTTAAGATGGATTGATGGAAAAGGAATGGATAAAACAATTAAACAAATTTTATTGGCATTTTAATGCTTACTAATATGATGTTGAATAGCAATGATATTACAGCAATTAAAGAGATGAACGAAACATTGTTATCTCAAAATAAACATTTATTAAAAACACAGCAAGCATTAGAAAAGAAAATTTCTCAATTAAAAGAGTTTGCAGGAATCATTACGCATGATGTTAGAGGGCCTGCGCATAATATCAATAAAATGTTGGAGATGTTTGAAACATCGAATGATCCTGAAATAAAAGCAGCTACTTTTGATTATCTTAAAAAAGTAAGTAACGATTTAACTAAAAATTTGCATGAACTCATTCAGATTCTACAAATTCATTTAGAAAAAGATATCCCGGTTTCAGAATGTAGTTTTAAAGAAGTAATTGATAGTGTTTGTCTTCAACTAAGTGAAACTATTCAATTAAAAAACGCCGTAATAAATATTGATCTGAATGCAGCTACTATAATTTATCCACGAATTTTTTTACAGAGTATTTTATATAATTTATTAAGCAATAGTTTAAAATATACCAAACCTAATATAGTTCCAGTTATTGATATAGCTACTTTTTATGACGGAGAAAATATCAAACTTACAGTTAAAGACAATGGTTTGGGCATTGATATGAACAAATTTGGGCACCTATTATTTAAGTTCCAAAAAAGTTTTCATAGTGGTTTTGAAAGTAAAGGGATTGGGTTATACCTCATTAAAAATCAGATTGAAGATAGAGGAGGCAATATTTCTGCTGATAGTAATCCAATTGAAGGAACCACTTTTACTGTTCGTTTTTAGTAAAAAACCCTATTTTTGCCGCCTCAATTGCGGATGTGGCGAAATTGGCAGACGCACTAGACTTAGGATCTAGCGCCGCGAGGCATGTAGGTTCGACCCCTATCATCCGCACAAAACCGCTCTTTTAGAGCGGTTTTTTTATGCGAAACCCCTACCTTTGCAACCCAAAAATCAAGTTTTAAAAAATAATTATGGCTACAATAATCAGAGAAAACATCGGCTTATTACATGATAAGCTAACAGTTACAGTTACAAAAGACGACTATATCAAGGGTTTTGACCTTAATTTAAAAAAATATGCCAAAACTGCCAATATTCCAGGTTTTAGAAAAGGCATGGTTCCAGCTGGCTTAGTAAAGAAGATGTATGGCCAGAATGTTTTTACCGACGAAGTTCTTCGAACAGTTGAAACAGAATTGAACCAATATATGTCTAAAGAAGCCATTGATATTTTTGCTCAGCCTCTACCATTAAATAATGATGCAAGAGCACTTGATATGAATAAAACTGAAGATTATGTTTTTTCTTTTGAAATTGGCTTAAAGCCTTCTTTTGAATTAAACTTGAAAGGCATTAATGTAAAACGTTATGTAATTGATATTACTGATAAAATGATTGATGAAGAAGTTGCACGATTACAAACTCGTTTCGGTAAAATGACAGAACCTGAAATTGTATCAACTGAAGAAAATGTTTTAAATGTAACATTTACTGAAGTAGATGAAAATCAAGCTATATTAGAAAATGGAGTTCAAAAAGACAATTCAGTTCTAGTAAAATACTTTACAGAAAGTTTTAGAAAAAACTTGATGGGAAAGAAAAACAACGATGTTATTTTCTTACAAATCAATAAAGCATTTGATGATAAGGAAGCGGAAACCATATTAGCGGATTTAGGTTTAACTAAAGAAGATGGTAATCGTTATTTTAATATGTTAATTACCAAAGTTGGGTTAGTTGAAAAAGCTGAAATGAATGATGAATTTTTTTTAGCCGCTTACCCAAATACTGATACTATTAAAACTGAGGCAGATTGTAGAAATGAAATTAAAAGTGAGATTGCAAAGTACTATGATCAGTCAGCAAAAAATCAAATTCACGATCAGATTTATCATCATTTACTAGATGATGTGAAAATGGAATTTCCAGAGAATTTCCTAAAGCGATGGTTACAAACAGGTGGAGAAAAACCAAAAACTGAAGAAGAAGCATCCAACGAATACCCAAGTTTTGTAAATCAATTAAAGTGGACTCTAATAAGTACGCAACTTAGTCAAGATAACAAAATAGAAGTTCTACCTGAAGACATCCGAAATTTTGCCAAAATGCAGTTGTTTAGCTATATGGGCGGACAGCTAGGTGCTCTTGGTGATAATCAACAATGGATTGATGATTATGCAAATCGAATGATGCAAGATAAAAAGTTTGTAGAAGATAGTTACCACAGAATTAATGCTGAAAAATTATTTGGAGTAATTGAAACACAAGTAACTGCAAAAGATGAACCAATAAGTGTAGAAGATTTTACTAAGATGGTAGAAAATCATCACCACTAATTAATTTTGTAAAATATTTAAATCAGCCTAGAGCTGGTTTTTTTATGTTGTTTTATTATTATCTTACTGTTTAATTAATGCATGTTTTACTAACATGTTTTTAATAAAACTGACTATATAGTTAGTGATTTTTTTATTCAAAAAAAACTTAGCAACTACCATTATTATTACACGCCAAAATCCACTAATTGGAAAAGCATACATGAATAATAATTCTATTCTCTTTTTTATGGCAGTCTTATAAATATTCAATTTTTCGGCCGATAGAATTGGCCAATGATTTCCAGAACTGAAAACAGGCATTGGATAGTAATCAGTTTTTATAGGTTTAAAAATTGGAATGATTTGGTATGAATCATTATGAAACGATTTGAATGTATTTAATTCAACACCGTCATACCCTTTGCTAAATATTGGATGGTTGTTTAAATTAGCTAACGGAATTGTAAAATAATTTCTAAGGAACATTTCGCAATTGTATCTACCCAAATAATAATCATGTATCCTAAATTCTTTATTCATAAATCCACTAAATCCATCAAACGCTCCACAGGCAATTGCTTTACTTCCTTCAATTTTTTTACCACTATCTTCCCCATATAAAACAGGCCTAGTTGGAGCTATAAGAAATTGGCCTGACTTTAAAGGAGATATCGCATCAATTAACGGAGCAGGTTTATTGCGCATTGCTGAGTCATTGCATTTAATGTATATCCAATTGTGGGAAATAATTGTTGATTAATTTTAAATACAGAAGGCAATTCACTTGGAAATGGGTCGATCATTAAAACAGCACTTTCAAATAGATCAAAGGAATTTTGATCTTCAATTGAAAATTGTTTTGTAATCTCATTCAACAGTTGTTTAACTTTTTCAAATGGTTCATTATTTATCAATCCGCCATCTACATTTTGCGTATAAACTAAATTAGTATCATCTATATGATCGGTTAAATTTACTTGATTCAACCAAGGATTTTGCGAGATGGTTTCTTTAGTTCCTTTTAAAATGCGAGATTTTAGTCCAATAGGAAACGCCCCAGTTGCCATAGCTGCATCTTTCGCAATTGAAGTATTGGTTCCTGTTTTAAAGCACAAAGGCATCCAACCATCATCGTTATAATTTGTAGTATTTAAATTAAAGCAGGCATAATCATTATGAACTGCCATATTGTACTTGTTTTGCAAAACTTGGCTGTTAAAAGAGATATTATATTTAAGTCCTTCTAAATTAGTAAGTGTAGTAAATAATTTTAATTGGTCAGCAATATATGCAGGTGTTTCAACCCATTCAGCAGGGTTTATTTTTATCACTATTTCTGCAACAACATCAATAAAGCTAGAGTTCATTAAAGATTCTACTTGTTTATTAGTTTGAATATCTTTTTGGTCAAGCATTAAACGAAACATATCATCTCCCAATAAATCTACCCAGCTATTGTAATATTTATTTTCGGGGTGCTCTTTTAACAGATTTTCTGAAGATGGAACATCAACTGTTTTATAAGGTTGATTTACAGCTGATGTAGCAACGATGCCCGTCATCCCGCCAGCAGAAGCACCACCAATAACGGATATGATTACAAGATGGGAAGGTACGCCTGGTTTACCTCTCAACTTTTCCCATTCTTGCAATGCTTCAAAGAGAAAATCCATTACCCTGCTGTATAAGCACCAACAGAAACTGCTCCGGCCATACAAAGACCAATATGAAAAGTTTTTTCAGTCATACACTAACTATTTATTATGTACGAACTTAATAAAAAGGCATTTTCAGTCCACCGTTTTTTCACCATATTTCATGAAGTGATATTTCTTACGAATTTATAGGAGTATGCCCTTTTGGCGGAAATTAACTATTTGCATAAAATTTGAATAAGAAATGCCACTGATATGGCAAAACACCTATCTTCAAAGCGAAAAATTATACTATGAATATTGGTAAAGAATTTGATAAATATGCAATTAAGCATCAAGGAATTAGTAGTGCAGTTTTGCATAACTATAAAACATATGGTCAGGTAACTAATTTAACCCCTTACATTATTGAGGAGCGTCCTATGAATGTTGCCAGTATGGACGTTTTTAGTAGATTGATGATGGATAGAATTATTTTTTTAGGTGAGGGAATAAATGATTATGTAGCTAATATCGTTACAGCTCAATTATTATTCTTAGAAAGTACAGACCGTGGAAGGGACATACAGATGTATATTAATAGTCCGGGAGGAAGTGTTTATGCTGGACTAGGTATTTATGATACTATGCAATTTATTGGACCAGATGTAGCCACTATTTGTACTGGTATTGCTGCTAGCATGGGGCAAATACTTTTATGTGCTGGGGTTGAAGGAAAAAGAACCGCCTTAAAACATAGCAGAGTTATGATGCATCAGCCAAGTGGAGGCATAGGTGGGCAAGCTACAGATATAGAAATTACAGCTCGTGAGATTAAAAAATTAAAATTAGAGCTGTATGCCATTACAGCAAATCATACTAATAAAACTGTTGAAACAATTGCTAAAGACAGTGATCGTGATTTTTGGATGACAGCTGCTGAGGCAAAAGAATATGGCTTAGTGGATGAAGTTCTTTTAACAAATCCAAGAAAAGAAAAGAAAGGATAGATAAATATTTAATAAACGAATAAACAAAATAAAATGATAGAGTCAACATATTTAATGAATCAATTCCTCAATAATGATGATGATGAGCATGAAGAAAAAGAAGCTAAACCAGAACCAATGGGCAGCTTCTTAACGAAGAAGATGGAAAAAATGTTTTTTGAAAAAAGAACAGTTTATTTGTGGGGGGTTGTTGATGATAAATCTGCAAGAGATATAGTTAGTAAACTATTGGTATTAGATGCCGATAAACCAGGCGAAGAAATTAAGTTGTTTATTAATAGCCCTGGTGGAGTTGTAACAAGTGGTATGGTAATGTATGATACAATGCAAATGATTAAGAGCCCTGTAAGTACCATTTGCATGGGTTTAGCCGCAAGTATGGGGTCTATTATATTAAGTGCTGGAACCAAAGGCAAAAGATTTATTTATCCTCATGGAGAAGTAATGATTCATCAGCCAAGTTTGGGAGGATATTTTCAAGCTACAAGTGCAGATATAGAAATACAAGCCAATCAAATTAAAAAAACAAAGGAATTAGGGGCGACCATTTTAGCAAAAAACTGTGGAAAATCCTTCGAACAAATCATGGCCGATTTTGATCGTGATTATTGGATGGATGCAGACGAAGCAGTTGCTTACGGCATTGTGGATAGCATTCTAAAGCAGATTTAAGCTTAAAACAAGCGCATTTTACCTATTTTTTATCATTAACAAGTCCGGCTACGCTTAACTATCGTAGCTTTACACAATGGCTAAAACATCCATATTACATTGCTCATTTTGCGGTAGAAGCCGCGATGAAGTTAAGATTCTGATAGCTGGCCAGGAAGGTCATATCTGTGAGAACTGTGTAGATCACGCTCAAGAAATTATTGAACAAGAGCTGAATAGTAAAAAAGATGCTTCAGGCAATAACAGTTCCAATTTTAAACTAAACGTTAGAAAACCGCAAGAAATAAAAAATTTCTTAGATGAATATGTAATTGGTCAGGATGATGCCAAGAAAATTTTATGTGTAGCAGTTTATAATCATTTCAAAAGAATTAACTATAAACAGATTTCTGAAGATGTAGAAATAGAGAAGAGCAATATTATTATGGTGGGCGAAACAGGTACGGGTAAAACTTTACTTGCAAAAACAATTGCACGTTTATTGAATGTGCCTTTTGCAATTGTTGATGCTACAGTATTTACTGAAGCAGGTTATGTTGGAGAAGATGTAGAAAGTATGCTTACAAGATTGTTGCAAAATTGCAACTACGATGTAGCTGCTGCAGAAAGAGGCATTGTTTATGTAGATGAATTAGATAAGATCGCACGAAAAGGCGATAATCCATCTATTACCAGGGATGTAAGTGGGGAAGGCGTTCAACAAGGATTATTAAAAATGTTAGAAGGTACTGAAGTATTGGTTCCACCTCAAGGAGGAAGAAAGCATCCAGATCAAAAAATGATTAAAGTAGACACAAAAAATATATTATTTATTTGTGGAGGTGCTTTTGATGGAATAGATAAAGTAATTGCAAGAAGAGTAAATACCAATGCAATTGGTTTTAGTATTAATAAAGAAGAACAAGAACATCAAAGAAAAAACTTATTGCAATTTATTAATGCCCAAGATTTAAAAAGTTTTGGATTAATTCCTGAGTTGTTGGGAAGGCTTCCTATTGTTACTTATTTAAATCCATTGGATGAAGAAACTCTTAGAAGTATTCTCACTGTGCCTAAAAATTCATTGATTAAACAATATACTCAATTATTTGAAATGGAAGGTGTTGAATTGGTGATTGAAGAAGAAGTGTTGAATTTTATGGTTAAAAAAGCGCTAGAATACAAATTAGGAGCGAGGGGGCTAAGAAGTATTTGCGAAAGTATTCTTACAGATTCAATGTTTGAGATACCAGGTTCAGATACTAAAAAATTAACCATCAATCTAGCTTATGCCGAAAAAATGTTTAGTAAGAGTAAGTTGAGTGCATTAAAAGTAGCATAATTAGCAAATAGCATATTATATGAAAGAACTTTTAGATAAATTAATGAGTGAAGCAAATTTAGATGCTACCCAAGCTCAAAAGGCAATTGAAACAATTGCAACATTTGTAAAAGAAAAATTCCCAATGTTAGGAGGAGCAGTAGACCAAATATTTGGCGCAGGAAACAAAAATGATGAATAAAGAATTAATCGTGAAGTGTAATTGTAAAAATACTTCCTTTACCCAATTCACTTTCAATCAAAAGTTTTCCACCTAGTCGGGTAATTAAATCGCTACAAAGCATTAAACCGAATCCGCTTCCTTTTTCTAAAGCTGTTCCAGCAGTAGTATAGTATTGCTTTGCCATTACTCTTTTAATTGTTTGAGCAGACATTCCAATACCTGAATCTTGAATAATAATTTTAGTTTCTTCATTAAAATGCTTTCCAATAAAATAAATCGTTCCATTTTGTGGAGTAAATTTTATTGAATTGCTTATTAAATTCCTCAACACAATTCGAATAATCTCTTTATCAGTATTTACCAATAAGTCATCATCAATCATATTATTGAAATTGATATTTTTACTATTCAACAATAATTTATGTTCCTCCGCTAATCCTTTAACTATACTAAGGAGGGATATTTTCATTTTCTCAACATCTTTTCCTAACATCTGCCCTTTTAACCAAAACAATAGATTATCGAGCAATGAAGTGCTGCTCATAAACTGCGTTTCTAGCTGAAGCAATAAAATTTTAGCTTCCTCAGGGGGAACCATATCTTGATTTATTAAATTGATGATTCCTTTAGTGTTTACCAAAGGGTTTCTAAGATCATGAGAAATAATGGACAATAATTTATCTTTTGTTTTATTATCAATCTCTAATAAAATATTTTGTTCCGAAATTTCTTTGTTAAGTGTTCCCAGTTCTATTACTTGATCTTCAATTAAATTATTTTTAGCCTTTAATTCTCTGGTAAGTTGTTTTTGTTTTTGAAAACTCAGAAATACTATGATCACAAGTGCTGCAAGAATTATCAAAATAAAAGAGCTAATAGTTAAAATGTAAAACTGTTCATTCGATGCTCTTTCTGCTCTTAAAATGGTTTTTTCATTTTCTAGTCTTTGTGCTTGTTGTGTTTTTATGACTTCTAAAAAGTCAGCAGCATATTCATTTTCTTTTTGTCTTTGTTTTTTGATAACTATAATTGCAGAATCTTGCCATGCAATTATTTTAGGTGCATTGCCAGTTAACTCATAAATTTTAATCATCTGTTTTGCTAAAGAATCTTGAATATCATAAGCTTGTATTGAACTTGCTTTTGCGTATGCATTTAGTCCTTGTAATTCAGCTTCAATTAAATTATTTTGAGCAATTAAAATTTCTACTAGACTCAATTTATTAAGTGCAATACCAAATTGGTCGTTAATTTTTTGGTCGATATTTAGGGATTGTTGAAAATAATTTACTGCAATTGTAAAATTGTTTCTTTTTTGTTCTGCAACTCCTAAATGATAGTAAGCCTTTTTTTCTCCGTATAAATACCCAATTAATTTACTATCGGCAAGAGCATTATTTAAAAAATTGATCGCAGTATTAATCTGATTCATTTTTACATAAATCATTCCAATACTATTATTCACATTAATAATTTCTTCTTTTGTTTTTAGTTTTGTATAAACGGCTAAAGACTTGGTATAAACAATAATAGCTGAATCAAACTTTTCTTCGGCTAATAAAGAAAAAGCAATTAACTGGTTTACTTTTGCAATATGAAAAGTATCATTAATACTTTTAAAAATACTGAGTGAATTATAAAAATCAGATAATGCTCTTTTTGTAAATCCTTGTTGCTGATAAATTCCAGCTTCGTACATATAGGAAATAGCTTCTCCTTTTTTATAATTGAGTATTTTCGCAATTTTTTCAGCTTTATTAAGAGTGGAAATAGATTTTACTATATCCGATTTTTTAGCATCAAAAGCAATTTTATTAAAACTATCTACTAGAACAAAAGAATCTATTGGAGACTGTGAAAAGGATAGGGATTTAATGCTCAGTAATAAAACAAACTGCAGTAGGAATTTTATTGGATATGTGAATCTTAATTTAAGCACGTAGTATTAGGAAAAGTCAAGATACAATTTTTAGCAATAAAAAAGACCCTTTACAGGGTCTTTAAATATAAGCAAGCAATCGAAAAAACTACTTATTTAATACTTCCCTTGAAATCACTAACTTTTGAATTTCAGAGGTTCCTTCACCAATAGTACACAATTTTGCGTCACGATAGTACTTTTCTACAGGAAAATCTTTTGTATAACCATATCCTCCAAATATTTGTACCGCATCGGTTGCTACTTTAACGGCAATTTCGCTAGAATAGTATTTAGCCATTGCACCTTCCTTTGTTACTTGCTCTCCTCTGTTTTTGCGGTCGCAGGCCTGCCAAACTAATAAATCTGCCGCCATAATTTCAGTGGCCATATCTGCTAATTTAAAACTGATTCCTTGAAAATTGCAAATAGGTTGGTCAAATTGATAACGCTCTTGAGAATATTGCAATGCAGCTTCATAAGCACCTTTTGCTATTCCTACTGAAAGTGCTGCAATAGAAATTCTTCCGCCGTCTAAAATTTTCATTGCCTGACGAAAACCATCTCCTATAGCTCCTAAGCGATTGGCATCTGGAATGACACAATTATCAAAAATCATTTCGGCCGTTTCGCTTGCCCTCATTCCAAGTTTGTTTTCTTTCTTTCCTGCTGTAAAACCAACTGTATCTTTCTCTACTACAAAAGCAGTTGAATTACCGCTTGTACGGGGCTCCCCTGTTCTGCATATTACAACTGCAATATCCCTCGACTTACCATGAGTAATCCAGCTTTTTGTTCCATTTAATATCCAATTATCGCCGTCTTTTACCGCTGTGGTTTGCATATTGCCTGCATCACTTCCTGTATTAGGTTCTGTTAACCCCCAAGCTCCAATCCATTCAGCTGTTGCTAATTTTGGTAACCATTGTTTTTTCTGGATATCTGTTCCAAAACTTAGGATATGATTGGTACATAATGAATTGTGTGCTGCAATACTTAATCCAATGGATCCGCACACTTTTGAAATTTCTTGAATTATTGCATTGTATTCGAAGTAACCCAGACCTGCTCCACCATATTCATGGGGCACTAATGCACCCATCATTCCTAATTTCCCTAATTCTTTAAATAATTCAACTGGAAATTCCTGCGACTCATCCCAATTCATCACATTGGCTCGTATATGTTGCTGTGCAAATTGTTTGGCTGTTGCTGCAACTTCTTTGGTTAGTTCTGACTCCTTAAAATGCATAAAAACGGTTTAAAAAGATGGTAGGAGAAAAAAACAAACAATCGTTAGTTAGTTTTGTGTGCAAAAGTAGCAGAATTTTTGGCATTACCAAATAGTTTTAACTTTATTTATTGAAGGGTGAGTTTTGGAATAATTTGTTGATAAACAGCATCATTAATGAACACAATCTTTTTTAAATCGCTCATTTTTTGGTATTTGCCATACTGCTTTCTATAAAGCACAATTGATTTAGCAATAGATTCTGGAATTCCAGCTTTTATTAAAGTGGATTCATCTACTATATTAATATCAGCTAATCTACTTTCAGCTTTTACTATCGTTTCATTTACCGTTTCTTTAATTGAAAGACTCGGCAGAATTAATTGAAAAACACTATCAGTAATTCCATATGTTTTTTTAAGCTGATCCACCGAACTAAATCTTCCCAATTTATCTCGATAATGAATAATTCGATTGGCTATTACAGGTCCTATTCCAGACAATGATTCGAATTCTGCCGCACTTGCTTCATTTATATCAATTATTTTTTTAGGCTCATCAGTTTTAAATTCAAGGATTTTAGTTTTTACTTCCATTCTCTTAATCTGAACATAAGGAATTAATCGTTCAGCATCCTCGGGTAATAATCCCCATATTTTTTTTAAATCTGCTGCTACCCTAAATTGCCCACCTTTATTTCTATAATTAAGTATAGTATTTATTGTTTTTTGTTTTAAACCCAATTGTAACCAACCTTTTTCAGAAATAATATTCGGGTCAAAATAAAATAAAATCGGTTTAATCACAACCGTTACAGAGTCATTAACAACTGATGAAGAAATCGGTTTATCTGGTGAAGTATCATCACTTTTAAAAATAACTGAAGAATCTACCGAAATTGGAGGAAGCTTTGGATTAAACATTGATGGCAATAACAAAAATATTGTCATTACAACTACAAGAACTATAATACCTAATCTTTCTTTTTTAGAAAAAGTAAGCCATTCTTTAATACTATTTTTCATGCCTTTTGAATGATTAAAAGGACTTACAAACAAACTTCTAAACCATCATATGCCAATTGAATATGATTGGGCATTTCGCTATTAATAACTTGATGTTTACCCAATTGGTGACTAATATGAGTAAAATATACTTTCGGAATTTCCAATTCCTCAGCCAAACTGATTGCTTCCCCAAGAGTGAAATGAGAAATATGCTTTTCCTTTCTTAATGCATTAAGAACTAGAACAGAAGATCCTTTGATTTTTTCTTTCTCTGAATACTCAATTTTATTGGCATCGGTTATATAAGTAAATTGACCAAAACGAAAACCCAAAACTGGCATTTTATGATGCATTACTTCTATTGGTATAACTGGAATATCTCCAATCATAAAAGGATCCATATTAATCGTTACCAAATCTAAATCGGGAACACCAGGATATTTTTTATCGCCAAATGCATAATAAAAATCTCTTCTTACTGCTTCTTCCGTTATTGAATTGGCATAAACTTTCATGGTTTTTTCAGAAAAAAAATTAAATGCTCTTATGTCATCCAAGCCAGCTAAATGATCTTTATGGGGATGTGTAAACAAAACCGCATCTAATTTAGTAGTTGCTGATCTTAACATTTGATACCTAAAATCAGGCGTTGTATCTACTACAATTGTAGTTGTACTAGACTTAACTAAAATACTACTTCTTAGCCTTTTATCTTTTGAATCTTTAGAACAACAAACCGAACAACTACAACCAATCATAGGAATTCCCGTACTTGTTCCAGTACCTAAAAATTGAATGCAAAGAGGAGGACAATTCACACATTAAAACTACATGAAATGAATGAATCAAAATAAAGTATATACCGCAAATTATGCTTCAGGGACAGATTTTTTTACAAGCTCCTCATACAATTTCTGTGATTCGTGAGTGAGCTTATCAAAGCTTATTTCAATTTGTGGTATGATATCCATTAAAGTATTGATTCTACCTTCTGTATTTAGAAACTTGTTTAAAACTACTACTTTTCTGGCTTCCAATAAACACCAACCACTCTGAAAAGTTCCACGTTCATAGCGAACAACATAACCAGATTCACCCAAAATATCTTCTAACTTATCTACTGTTGATTGCGTGTATTTCATACAAAGCTTATCCCCTAAAGGGGGGTTGTAAGCATGTTCAAAAATAAGCTGATGTAGCTGAAAAAAAACGCTCAATTATCCACATATTATAATACCTTGGTTTCCATCTTTATAAGCGGTATAATCATCTCTTCTAGACTTATTCCCCCATGCTGAAAAGTGTTTTTATAATAATTCACATAATGGTTATAATTATTAGGATAACATAAAAAACCATCTTCTTTTGCAAAAATGAAGGAAGAATTAATGGTAGGTACCGGAAGCCCAGCTTTTAAAGGATCTTTAAATGCCAATACATCTCGTTCTTCATAATGCAGATTTCTGCCATGCTTATACCTTAAATTAGTAGTAGTTTGTTTATCGCCAATTACCTTATGTGGGGTTTTTACACGAACACTGCCATGATCAGTAGCTAGAATAATTTTAATTTTTTTATCAGCTATTTTTTTCAAGGCTTGGTGCAAAGGACTATGTTCAAACCAACTTTTAGTAATACTTCTATAACTTGCTTCATCACTTGCTAATTCTTTTAAAACTTCCATTTCTGTTCTAGCATGACTAAGCATATCAACAAAATTGTACACGATTACATTCAGGTCGTTAATCAATAAATTATGAATATTATTTACTAACTGTTGACCATCTTGATGATTGAGTATTTTATGGTAACTCATTTTTATATCATCTTTTTTAAATCGCTTTAATTGAGCTTTTAAAAAATCTTCTTCAAATAAATTTTTCCCTCCTTCTTCCTCATCATTTTTCCATTGCTGAGGAAATTTTTTTTCAATTTCTGAGGGAAGCATTCCTGCAAAAATTGCATTCCTACAATAT
>JBKJQV010000273.1:0-13235 GCA_046593815.1 Sediminibacterium sp.
GATGTATTCAATACACAAAGATGGGAGCAAACAGCTAAAACAAGTAGTATTAATATGCTAACATATAGAAAATGGGAGAGTAGAAATATTACTATAAGTTTTAGTTATCGTTTCGGAAATAATAAAATTAAATCAGCAAGAGAAAGAGGCATAGGATCTGAAAATGAAATTGGAAGAATAAAATAAATTAGTCAACTTTTAAACAAACAATATGAAAAAAATAATTCTACTATTTGCCTTATTAACGGCAATATTTACAACAGCTGTTTTTGCTCAATCGAAAAGCGACAAAATGGTTACGCTTTATTTTAAAAACATTAATTTTTACCCTAAGAAATTTACGCTTATTTCGTATGCACCTAATGAAACAGGAAATGGAACCAATGGATATTTTATTTTTCCGGGATTTAAAAAAACAGTCAATTATAAAGTGGGGACAAAAATTTACTTAGCATCCGATGAGCAAGTTGGAGTTGTTATGAGTGGAAAAAGAATAGATGCAGAAAACCCTTTTTTAGTTGTTGCTGAAACTGATCAAAACAAAACATTTTCTCTTAAATAAACCTGTAAACTAAAATAAATGAAAAACGTACTTTACATTATTACACTATTGATGGCAGTAAATTCAAACGCACAATCAAAAGCGAGTTTTACTAAAGAAGACGCTACATTATTATCGGGTTCTTGGAAGGGAAGCTTAACTTATTTGGATTATAATTCAGGTAAACCATATACTATGCCTGCAAACACCAATATTAATTTTATTAAAGGAATGAATAGTTTGTTGGTAGAGATGATTTACCCCGATGAACCAAAGGCCAATTCAAAAGACACTTTATTGATTAATGAGGATCGTACCATTTTTGCTGAGGCTAAAATAGTTTCACGAAAACTATTATCTGATGGTAGTATTCAAATTATTACAGAACTAAATGGCAAAGATGGGAATGATAATAAAAAAGCATTGCTAAGAAAAACATACACTTTTAATACGAATAGTTTTACCAATCGTAAAGATGTTCAATTTGAAGGAAGTTCAGAGTGGATTAAGCGACATGAATATAGTTATTCACGATAATTAAAAAGCCCTCCTCAATTAATTGGGGAGGGCTTTTATAAAACTTAGATTTCTTTATTTTTTAATCATTCTCAGCATTTCTTTTACTGCTGCTTCTAACTGTGCATCTTTTCCTTTAATAAATTCTTCATAAGGAAGTAACACTTTAATATCTGGCTCCGCTTGAAGATTTTCAGTTGGTCTTTTTTCTTTACCAATAGATGCAACCATCGGAATTCCAAACACTATTGATGGATCTATTTGAGTTTCCCACCAAACTGCTGTTCCTGTTCCTGCAACTGGCATACCAACTAATTTTCCTATTCCATTTTGTTTGTAGCTATATGGGAACATAAATGCATCACTGTAGTTGCCTTCGCTCATTAATACGATGCTTGGTTTTTGCCATCTACTAAATGGTTCTCCAGCAGTTACCAAATTGCCTTGTGGTGCAAAGTCTAAATATCGTTTGCCACTTAAAAAAGTATTTAATTCGTCATGCAACCATCCGCCACCATTAAAACGAGTATCTACAATCAATGCTTCTTTGCCAATATTTTTTCCTTGTACTTCGTCAATCAAGGTTCTATAACTTCCGTCGTTCATACCTTGAACATGAACATAACCAACTTTACCATCACTAAGTAATTCAGTCATATTCCGCATTTTAGTAACCCAACGCTTATACATCAATGCAGACTCCTCCCCATTTGAAATTGGTTTCACAATTTCTTCCATTCTGCTATTAGATGTTGGATCAAATAAACTCAACAGTACGTTCTTTCCCATTTTTCTATTCAGCATTTTAGCCCAGTCTGTTTCATTAATTATTTCTTCTCCATCTATTTTTTCAATAACCTGACCAGCTTTAACTTTTAAACCAGCTTTGTCTAGTGGTCCACCGGTAATAACTTCTGTAATCTTTATACCATTTCCAGAAAAAGTTTCATCATATAATAATCCCAAAGCTGCTGTAACATCTCCTGATGGTGCTTGAGTAGAATATCTTCCTCCTGTATGAGATCCATTTAACTCACCCAATAGTTCACTCAAGAATTCTTGAAAATCATAGTTGTTGTTAATATGTGGGAGAAATCTTGTATAATTCTTTTTATACATAGCCCAATCCACCCCATGAAGTTTTGGATCATAAAACTTCTTCTGAACTTGACGCCATGCATGTTCAAAAATATATTGCCTTTCTTCTGCTGAGTTCAATACCATTTCGCCGCTAATGCCTACTGGACTTAATTTTCCTGATTCGGTTTCTATTTTCATGATAGAACCGTTATTAACGATAAATAAAGTTTTTCCATCCTTACTAGCTTCAATACCACTAGGAGATCCACTTAGTTTTGCTAAGATTTTTGTTTCTCTAGTTCTAGGGTCAGTTACCCATAAATCAAATCCTTTTTCAAAAGAACTCAAATAAAATACCTTACTTCCATCTGGATTTATATAATAATCTGAAATAGAAGAACTGTTTATTGTAAGTCTTAACACTCGATCTTCAAATCCTTTAATGTCTGGATTATAATTGGCTTTTGCTAATGAATCTTTTTTGCCTTTTGTAGTATCGGCCTTTTTATCTTTCTCTTCTTTTTCTTTAAGTAAAGCAAATTCATCTTTGTTCAATTTCATTCTATCATAAGTATCCTGATCTAAAAATCCAGCATAAATATCGACTTCTCTGCTACCTTGGTTTGCTATAGATTTTCTTCCTAAGCGCTCATTAACCCATGTAATTACTTTTCCATCTAATCCCCATTTAATATTATTTTGACCAAAACCTGAGCGAATTGGTTTTTCTAAACCTTCAGTTCCATCTGCTTTTATCAAAGCAAGGTTTCCATACTGCCAACTTCCTTCTTGGTCATCTGCAATAATGTATTTACTATCGGGACTCCATTCAAAACCCCAATCCCCATCGCTATAACTATAATTTCTACCAGCTGGTAAAAGTGTTTTTGTTTTTTTATCTGCTATATTATATACTTTCAACACATTTCTTTCCGCTATATAACCAATCTGTTTTCCGTCTGGAGAAAACTTAGCACCAAATTCTTCTTCTGGTGTTGCAATTACAGCTTCTTCTTTTAACACAGTTGCTGCATAGAAATATGGTTCTTCTTTTCTTACAATACTTGTTTGATATACATCCCAATTATCATTTCTTTCTGCAGAATAAATTATTTTTTTACTATCGGGGCTCCAACTTACCATTCTTTCTTGTTGAGGAGTATTGGTTATTCTTTTAGTTATGCCACCATCTACACTTGTTACAAAAACCTCTCCTCTAAAAATAAATACTATTTCTTTTCCATTTGGTGCCAAAGCAATTTCTGTTGCTCCGCCATTAATAGGAACAATTTTTTCTGCATTTGATCTTGCATCTGCATTAATTGAAATAGCTATTTTTTTAGGTTGATCACCTTCCTTCATGGTATATATTTCGCCATTCCAACTAAAACATAATTGATTATTATCCGCTCTAGACAAATGTCGTACAGGATTGTCTTTGAACTTAGTGAGTTGAGTCATCTTTCCATCTTCAGTTTGCTTATATAAATTCTGATCGCCATTTTTTTCACTTAAATAAAAAACAGCTTTATCATCATTGCTAAAAATGGGTTCTCTATCTTCTCCTTCAAAGCTGCTGATTTTTTTATATGATTTTGTATTTACATCCATTACCCATATATCTCTTGTAACTGCAGATGTATGGTGCTTGCGCCAAGCATCTTCATACCCTTTTCTATCTTGATAAATTATTTGAGTTCCTTTGCTATTATAATGAGCCATTTCAACTCCAGCTTCACTCAGTAGAATGGGTTTGCCACCTTTAATAGAAACACTATAAAGGTTTTGAAATAAACGAGGACTGTAAAAACGTATATTATTATTACTGATTTGTCTGCCGCTTCCAAAAATTATTTTTTGATTGTCGGGGGAAAAATCATAGGGATAATCTGCAGCGCTATTGTAAGTAACTCTAGTAGGCGCACCTCCTTCCGAGGGCATTACAAACACATCAAAATTACCATAACGGTCTGAGGCAAATGCAATTGATTTTCCATCATGACTCCAAACAGGATAATAATCATGAGCTTCATGCATAGTTAATGCAACTGCATTACCACCTGATGCAGCTACTTTGTATAAATCTCCTTTGTAACTAAAAACAATGGATTGTCCATCCGGAGAAATTGCTGGATAGCGCATCCATAAAGGAGTGTTCTGGGCGGTTACGGTAAAAGCGAATGCTAATACAAAAATAACCATCATTGTTTTCTTCATATAGTGTTTAATTTTGTGGGAGCTTAAAGATAGATATCATAAATTATGAAAACAACAAATTTGGCCAAAAAATTAAAGCAAATACCCTCCTTTCTTCCTTTTCCAATTCTTGCTTTCAACCCTTCAACAGAATTGCTTTTGAAAATGGATTTTACCAATGCCAACACTGATTTAACAGCTGAAATAATAGAGAATATTGAGTTGTTTTCTAGCTATATATCTCAACACTTGAAATTGGCAGGCGCAACTTATGGAATTGGGGGCTATGATGAACACAGAACAGTATATAGTAGGAGTAAGGTATTTGATAGCTCTATTAATGATTCGCCCCGAAGATTACATTTGGGAATAGATATTTGGGGGCCATCCGGAACGGAGGTTTTTGCACCGATAGATGGCGAGGTTCATAGCTTTGCATTTAATCAACAATATGGCGATTATGGTGCTACTATTATTCTTCAACATCAATTAAATGAATTAACCTTTTATAGTTTATACGGTCATTTATCTTTAGCAGATATTCAATCAATAAAAAAAGAAGATAAAATAAAAGCTGGTAATTTGATTGCTCATTTTGGCGAGCCAAATGAAAACGGACAATGGCCTCCTCATTTACATTTTCAACTAATACATGATTTAGAAGGAAATATTGGCGACTATCCGGGTGTATGCTCTTTGGAAAATCGTAATCATTATTTAAGTAATTGTCCAGATCCAGATTGTTTATTAAGACTAATGCAATTTGCTAAATAATTATTCCCATTTTTTTATTTCACCAGAAAGAATGGTAAATATTCCTTTGTTATTTTCTTTTGCTTTAGATACCATACAAGCTGCTATAGCACTGGCTTTAACTGAAGCATAGTTCTTTAATGGGCCAATCAATAATGGCTCAATTATTGAAAATAGTATTAACCCGATTTTCTCTCCTAATCTCTTTTCTTTTCTCTCCCCTTCAATAAATGATGGACGAAGAATATACAAAGAATCAAAACCAATTTTTTGTAAACCAGCTTCCATCAACCCTTTTGTTTTACTATAGAAAATACTTGAATTTAAATTTGCTCCCATTGCACTTATAACTAAAAATTGTTTACTGCCTGCGTTCTTTTGAAGTTGAGCAATTTTAATTGGATAATGTAGATCTACCATTTCAAATGCTTCTTTTGATTTAGCAATTTTAATAGTTGTGCCTAAGCAGCAAAAAACATCATCTGCATTTACTGAAGTATTAATGGTTTCAAAATTGATAATTTGCTCAATTAGCTTAGGATGATTTAATTGAAGGGATTTTCTTACGTAAATTGTTACTGTAGAATAATGGTCATTGGCCAATAACTGTTGGACTAATAAACCCCCTGTTAATCCAGATGCCCCAATTATTAATGCAGTTCTTTGCTCCATTCTACAAATTTATGAAACAATAGCACTGCATTTTTTTGTATTTTCGATAAGTTATGCAAAACGATCAACTCCATAATGCACCCAATAACCTAAACCCTGCCGATAAGGAGTTTGAGAATAGTATACGTCCAAAAGAAATTGACGATTTTTCTGGTCAACCTCAGTTGATAGAAAATTTAGTCATTTTTATTAAAGCTGCTAAACTTCGAGGCGAAGCACTAGATCATGTATTGTTTCACGGACCTCCAGGATTAGGCAAAACCACATTGAGTAGAATTGTTGCTAATGAGTTAGGAGTAAATATTAAAGAAACTTCTGGCCCTGTTATAGAGAAGCCGGGCGACTTAGCAGGGTTGCTCACTAATTTACAACCCAATGATGTTTTGTTCATAGATGAAATTCATAGATTAAGCACAGTAGTGGAAGAATCCCTCTATGCTGCCATGGAAGATTTTAAGATTGATATTATGATTGATACTGGTCCTAATGCTCGTAGTATTCAAATTAACCTTAACCCATTTACTTTAGTAGGTGCAACTACTAGAAGCGGATTACTCACAGCACCACTATTATCGAGGTTTGGAATAAAATCGCGTTTAGAATATTACAATGCTACAGTATTACAGAAAATTATTGAACGTAGTGCAGGCATATTAAATACAACTATCACTAAAGATGCTGCAAAGGAAATTGCTGGTAGAAGTAGAGGCACACCTAGAATTGCCAATAGCTTGTTGAGAAGAGTGCGCGATTTTGCTCAAGTATTAAATGATGGAACAATTGATATTGGTATTACCCAGCATGCTTTGAAGGCATTAAATGTAGATGCTCATGGATTAGATGAAATGGACAATCGAATTCTTTCTACAATTATTAATAAATTTAAAGGTGGACCTGTTGGCATTACTACCATTGCAACTGCAGTTGGAGAAGAGTCTGGCACTATTGAAGAAGTGTACGAACCATTTTTAATTCAGGAAGGCTTTTTACAAAGAACCCCAAGAGGGAGAGAAGCTACATTAAAAGCCTACAATCATCTTGGGGTTACAATGAAAAGAAGTGAAGGGGGCGAACTTTTTAGTTAGGTGCAACTAATCGGAACCCGTTACCATGAATATTTACTATTTCAATGGTTGTATCTTCTCTTAAATATTTTCGAAGTTTTGCTATATAAACATCCATGCTTCTACCATTGAAGTAAGTATCACTGCCCCATATTTTTTTCAATGCTCTTTCTCGTGGAAGCAAATCGTTTTTATGTTCTGCTAACATTTTAAGCAATTCATTTTCTTTTGGAGAAAGTGTTTGTACAGTATCACCTTTTTTAAGCTCCCTTAATTTCGGATTGAAATGGTAAGAAGCTAAATCAAATTCAATATTATCACTAATTCTATTTTCTTCTTCGCTTCTTTTAAGAATCGCCTTAATTTTTAATAATAATACTTCGCTATCAAAAGGTTTAGTAATATAATCATCTGCACCTAATTTATATCCTTGAATAATATCTTCTTTCATGGTTTTTGCACTTAAGAAGAACAAAGGAACATCCGGATCAATATCACGAATTTCTTCAGCCAATGTAAATCCATCCATATTTGGCATCATTACATCTAATAAACAAATATCAAACTTCTCGCGCTGAAAAGCGGCTAGTCCTAATCTACCATCTCTCTCGAGAATAATATCGTAATCATTCAGTTCTAAATAATTCTTTAAAACCATACCTAAATTGGTATCGTCTTCGCAAAGTAATATTTTATAATTTTTCTTGTCTTCCATGTTTAGTTAATTGTTATATTAAAATTAGTGTTCATGCAAGTTACAAAGAACCTTTTTCAAAGGGATGTTAAATTAGCTGAAAGGAGAGATTTTTAAAACGCTTATCAGGTAAGGCTTTCAAGATGCAAATACAGTCTTTTTTGGCTCATTTGTTAAACCAAGTGGCTTTAAATGAAGCTAATCTGTATTAATTGGATGTTGTTTAACACTGATCCTTATTTTTTTGTTTTTAAGTGTACATCACAAAATTTATATAATAAAAACTATTCATTTTGCTATTTTGCATTAAATAATGACTCTATGCCTACTCAAGATGAATTTCTAAATGCAGTAAATACTGGATATAAATTTAAAGGTGACAATGTAAAAATTGGATGCGGTGTATTCAATGGCGAAGTGGTTAGTGGTGCTGATATTTTCCTTCCTTTGAAAACAATGAATCGTCATGGATTAATTGCAGGCGCTACTGGTACTGGCAAAACCAAAACGCTTCAAATGATTAGCGAATGTTTAAGCGATAATAGTGTACCTGTTTTATTAATGGATATTAAAGGCGATTTAAGCGGATTGGCTGCTGAAGGAACCATTAACGATAAAATTAAAGATAGGGCTACTAAAATTGGAGTAGAATGGAAAGCAGCTGCTTATCCGGTTGAATTAATGACTCTAAATAAGGGCAATGGTGTTAAGATGCGCGCTACCGTTAGCGAATTTGGTCCGGTTTTGTTGAGCAAAATTTTAGGTTTAAATGATACCCAAGGTGGTGTTGTTTCTATGATATTTAAGTATTGTGATGATAATACCATGCCTTTGCTCGATTTGAAAGACTTCATTAAAGTACTTCAATACATTGGTGCTGAAGGAAAACAAGAATTAGAAAAAGCTTATGGAAAGATTTCAACCACAACTACTGGTACAATTTTGAGGAAAGTAGTTGAGTTGCAACAGCAGGGAGCCGATGTTTTTTTTGGAGAAAAAAGTTTTGAGATAGATGACCTAATGCGAATTAGTGATGATGGTAGAGGTGTATTAAATATTTTGCGCGTTACAGATATGCAAGATAAACCCAAGCTCTTCTCAACTTTTATGTTACAGTTACTAGCCGAACTATATGCAACTTGCCCAGAAGAAGGAGATTTAGATAAACCCAAACTGATTTTATTTATTGATGAAGCACATTTAATTTTTCAAGAAGCATCAGAAGCTTTATTGCAACAATTAGAAACCATTATTAAGCTTATTCGTTCAAAAGGAATTGGTATTTTCTTTTGTACCCAAAATCCACAAGATATTCCAGCTTCAATTTTAAGTCAACTAGGTTTAAAAGTACAACACGCATTGCGTGCTTTTACAGCTGCTGATCGCAAAACAATAAAACAAGCAGCAGAAAATTTTCCTGAATCTAATTTTTATAAAACGGATGAGTTGTTAACTCAATTGGGTATAGGAGAGGCATTTGTTACTTTATTAAATGAAAAAGGTATTCCAACTCCTTTAATTCATACAATGCTCTGTTCTCCTAAAAGTAGGATGGATGTTTTATCAGAAGAAGAGATAAATGTAATTATTAAAAAAAGTAAGCTAGTAGCTAAATACAATCAAATTGTTGATAGTGAAAGTGCTTACGAAATTCTAACAGCTAAGCTCCAAGCTGCACAAGCTAAAACTGAAGAAGCTGCGGAAGAAAATGTACAAACAAAAACTACTAAGAAAGAAGAAAGCTTTTTTGATAATCCAGTAGTTAAACAAGTTGGTAGAACTGCTGCTTCAATTATAACTCGTAGTTTATTAGGAGCTTTAGGGTTAGGCGGAAGGTCAACCACAAGAAGGCGTTAATTTTAATTTTGTAACCACTTTATTTCTTTGGTTTCTGTAATTACTATTTTTTCTTCTGATTGAAGAAATGTAAGTGCAGCCCATACTTTTTCTTTATTCAATAATTTAAAAGAATCAATAAATGGATTGAGTGCTGTAGATGATGCGCCTAACGATTTTAATTTTTCTTCAATGGTTGCAAATTCTTTATTGGTGAGTTTTTTCCTTTTCTCATTTAAGCAATTGTCGCAAATTCCACAGCTCTTTTTTGATTCATCGCCAAAATAATTAGAAATAAATTTACTTCTACATTCGGTGAGAGATGATGTGTAATGAGTAATGGTTTGAACCCTTTCTTCATATAGCTTTTTCCTTTCTATGTAAGCATCTTGATTAATAATTAAATATTCTGCAGGAGCCCTATTTACCAGAAATTCAATTTGAGGAGTTTCTTTTTTTGGTAAATACTCAATAATTCCATGAATCATTAGCTGATTTAAAGCTAAATTTATTTCTTCTACTTTAAGTCTACATATTTTAGCAATTTGTTGTTCATACACCGAAACTCTATTATTTATTATGCCTTCATAAGATCTTAATAAAGCTTTAATGATGGGTTCTAAATCTGGGTGTTCATTTTCAAATAAAGTAAGTGAATCTTTATCTACAGTAAATGAAACTTGAGAAGGCAGAAAAATATTTTCCGAGAAACTAATATGGTCTTCTTGTTCTAAAACTTTTAATACATTCACTACTAACAGCGCATCTAATTTAAAGTTTTTAGTAAAACCACCTAAATCAAAATTGTAATAGATCCCTGCACCACTACCAACAGGTATTTGTAAATAATCTGAAATAGCTTGATAAACTTGTTTTATAATTTTAATAGAAGGAAATTTTTTTTGAGAATTGGATAGTAAGTCAGCCATATCCTTTAATTGATACAACAAAACTGCATAAGCTTTCTTGCCATCTCTGCCTGCTCTTCCTGCTTCTTGGTAATAATTTTCTAAACATTCTGTAACATCATGATGAATTACAATTCTTACATCTGCCTTGTCTATACCCATGCCAAAAGCATTGGTGCAAACCATCGTCCTTATTTTATTTTGCAACCATGCTTGCTGCTTCATTTCTCTAATTGGTTGCGTTAATCCGGCATGGTAAAAATCTGCTGCAATACCATGTAATGCTAATGCTTCGGCAACTTTTTTAGTTTGTTTTCTATTATTACAATATACAATACTGCTTCCATCAACTTTATGGAGTATATCTAGTATTTTATTGATTTTACTATCAACTAAAAAATTGCTGTACGATAAATTTGGTCGCTCAAATGATTGCCTAAATACTGCAGTTTGTTTTAACCCTAACTTTTGAATAATATCATTCTGTACTCTTGGAGTTGCAGATGCTGTTACCGCAATTAATGGAATATTGCCTAATTGTTTTTTTGTTGAAGCAATTCTTAAATAAGGAGGTCTAAAATCATAGCCCCATTGCGAAATACAATGTGCTTCATCTATTACCAATAAACTGATTGGAAGATCTGGAATAAATTCTATAAAAAGTTTACTTTCTAATCGTTCGGGTGAGCAATATAAAAATTGATAATTTCCTTCAACTGCTTCACGGAGCATTTTTTTTACTTCGTAAAAAGTAAGACCACTGTGCAAAGCAGCAGACGGAATTCCTTTTTGATTTAAAGAATCAACTTGGTCTTTCATTAAAGCTATCAATGGACTAATAACCAAACACATTCCATCGAGCATAATGCCTGGAACCTGAAAGCAAATAGATTTTCCTCCTCCAGTTGGAAGTAATGCCAAGGTATCATTACCTTCTAAAACAGATTGTATGATTGCCTCTTGCGATGGACGGAAGTTATGATGCTTCCAGTATTTTGCTAATATTTCTTTCGGATTGCTCAATAGTACTTATACAACTTTCTTAAAATTAAGCCTTACAGAATTAATAGCAAGAACAACATCACTTAAGCCCATTGCTAAGGCGCTAAAACTTGGACTTAAAAATCCAAAAGCTGCTATAGGTATAGCTGCAACATTATATATAAGTGCCCAAAATAAATTCTGTTGAATGGTTATGTAAGTATGTTTGCCCAGGCCCAATGCAAGTGGTAAATTTCTTAAACCATTATTCATTAATACAACTTCGGCGCTTTGTACAGCTATTTGAGAAGCTTCGCTCAATGAAATACCTACGGTAGCTTTTGCTAATGCAGGGGCATCATTAATTCCATCTCCAACCATTGCGGTTGGTGTTACACTATTTAGCAACTCGATGCGAGATAATTTTTGTGCTGGAGTTTGTTCTGCAAATACTTCATCTATCTTTAATTCTTTTGCTAGTTTTTCACAACTAGCTTGTTTATCTCCACTTAATAAAATTGTTTTAATATTTCTTTTTTGTAAATATTTAATCAATTCAAAAGCTTCCGCTCTAATTTCATCTGCCAAATCAATCCATCCAAGTAGCTTCTCGTTTTTTATAATATAAATATTGTGAGTATCATCAGTAGTAAGATTATTAGCTGCTTTATAAGATCCTGCTAATAAAGTATTACCTTCTTTATCTGTAGCTTTCATTCCAAAGCCTTTTACTTCTTCTATATTGCTAAAGCGGATATCGTTTGCTACTTTCCATTCTTTTGCAATTGTTTTAGCTAATGGATGATTTGAATATTTTTCTAATGAAAAAGCTATTCGTTTTAATTCCTCCATTCCCATTAATTCTCCATCTATAGTTAATCCAGTATTTGTAATGGTGAATTTTCCGGTAGTTAAAGTGCCTGTCTTATCAAAAACCACTTGTTTAATATCTTTAAATAATTCTAAACTCTTGGTGTTCTTAAATAGCACACCATTTCTTGCAGCTCTTCCTAAACCAACTGCAATTGCAGCAGGTGTTGCTAAGCCCATTGCGCAGGGACAAGAAATAACCAATACAGCAATTGAACGCATTAAACTTTGGGTAAATGCTTGCTCTCCAACTGTGTAGTTCAATAAAAAAGTAATTATTGAAATTCCTATTACTACAGGCACAAACACTGCACTTATTTTATCTGCTAATTGTTGTACTGGCGGTTTTTCGGTTTGAGCATTTTTTACCATTTGTAAAATATTACCCAAAATGGTATCTTTTCCCACAGCAGTAATATAAGCCTTTACATTTCCGTTCACTGCAATACTTCCACCAATTAACAAGTCTTTTTCTTTTTTATTAATTGGCAAAAACTCTCCTGTTACTATCGATTCGTCAATCGAAATATCGCCCGACAAAATCTTGCAATCCATTGGAACAGCATCGCCACTTTTAATTAAGATTAAGTCGCCCACTTTTAATGAACTACTTTCTACCGGAAAAATATGTTCTTGGTGTTGATCATCATAGGCAATCATATTTGCCATTGATTTTTGCGAGCTAACTAATTTACGAAGAGCAGTTTGGGTAGTTTCAACAGATTTATCTTCTAACCAATTACCTAAAAAAACCAATGTAACAATGGTAGCGGTAGTTTCGTAAAACATATACTCCGCTGCTTGTCCTGTTATTGTTCCATACAAACTATAAACAAATGAAGCAATTGCACCAATGGCAATCAATACATTCATATTGGGTATTCCTTTTAATATACTATGTATTGCACTTCTTCCAAAAAAATCCATTCCTACAATAAATACTGGAAGGGTGAGTGCAATTTGTACATACGGATTCATCAGGAAATGAATATGTATTCCTGGAATCATATGAATCATTAATGGTAAAGTAAAAATCAAACAAAAAATAAAACGCTGTAAATGGGTTTTAAATATTTTTTTATTACCTTTTATTGTTTCTCCATTTTTTACTTCATAACCTAATC
>JBKJQV010000282.1:0-3512 GCA_046593815.1 Sediminibacterium sp.
GATCGAAGTTACAATTTGCAAATCTCCAACTGAAGGGGCCATATTTGTTGCCCAAAAAATTGCAGCATTAATTATAGAAAAGCAATCTAAAGGTGAAACTTGTGTATTAGGATTAGCAACCGGAACTACACCAATCAAAATGTATGCAGAACTAGTAAGACTGCATAATGAGAAGGGGCTCAGTTTTAAAAATGTAATAAGTTTTAATTTGGATGAATATTATCCAATAGACAAAGATGCTTACCAGAGTTACTGGAGTTTTATGCACCGACATTTATTTAATCATGTAGACATCAATCCAGTTAATATTCATCTTCCAAATGGAAACGCTCCAAAAGAAGAAATGAAAAAATATTGTGAATCTTATGAAAAAGCAATTGAAAATGCAGGGGGAATAGATTTACAAATATTAGGAATTGGACAAAATGGTCATATCGGATTTAATGAACCTGGCTCTAGCATATTGTCAAAAACAAGATTAATTAATTTAGAAAATAGCACAAGAATTGCTAACTCATATGAGTTTCAAAGTATTTCTAAAGTTCCAAGATTAGCAGTTACAATGGGAATTAGCACCATTTTAAAAGCTAGAAAAATAATTTTAATGGCATGGGGCAACAAAGCAAATATTGTTGCAAAATCTGTTGAAGGAAATATTACGGAAACAATTCCTGCAAGTATTTTACAGCAACACAATGATTGCAGTTTTGTAATAGATGAAATAGCATCAACAGAGCTAACTCGTATTAATTCACCTTGGTTAACTGGAGAATGTATCTGGACCAATGCTATGGTAAAACGAGCAGTAGTAAAGCTCGCACTGAAATTAAAAAAATCTGTTTTAAGTTTAACTTCAGTAGATTATACCGAAAACGGATTATCGGATTTATTGGTAGAGAAGGGCGATGCTTATGAAATAAATTTACAAGTTTATTATTTACTTAGAGATACCATTACAGGGTGGCCAGGCGGCAAACCCAACTCAGTAATTCCTGCGCATCCAGAAAGAAGTGCACCACATCCTAAAAGATGCTTGATCTTCTCCCCCCACCCTGATGATGATATTATTAGTATGGGCGGAACATTCATGCGATTGCATGATCAAGGTCATGAAGTACATGTAGGGTATCAAACTAGCGGCAATATTGCAGTATCAGATGAGTTTGTAACTCGTTTTATTGATTTTGCAGTAGGTTTTGAAGAGATGTTTGGCATTGATTTCAAAAAAAGCAAAGAACAATTAGATGCTGCAAGATCATTTATAGCATCTAAAGAAAAAGACCAGACCGATACTGCAGAAATACGCGCCATAAAAGGATTAATAAGAAGAGGCGAAGCAAAAGCAACTTGCAGATATGTTGGATTAACGGACGACAAGTGCCATTTTATGAATATGCCATTTTATGAAACTGGTGCAATCGACAAAAAACCATTGGGAGAAGATGATATATTAATAACCATGGAGCTATTACAAAAAATTAAGCCTCACCAAGTGTATTGCGCAGGTGATTTAGCCGACCCACATGGAACACATAAGGTTTGTTTAGAAGCGGTATTTGAGGCTTTAAAACGCTTAAAAGCGGCCAATGAACCTTGGGTAAATGATTGTTGGGTTTGGTTGTATAAAGGTGCATGGCAAGAATGGAATATAGAAGAAATTGAAATGGCTATTCCTATGAGTCCAGATCAGGTAAAGAAAAAGCGTTTTGGCATTTTTATTCATCAGTCACAAAAAGATGCAGTTCCTTTTCAAGGATCGGATAGTAGAGAATTTTGGCAACGTGCAGAAGACCGAAATTCTAATACGGCAAACTTATATGCCGACTTAGGTTTAACAAAATATGCAGCTATGGAAGCATTTGTAAGATGGCATTACTAAATTTACAATATGCAGCAGCATGAGGAAAATAAATTTATTGCTTTACGATGGAGAAAAGCCTGGGAAAGCAATTCATTTAAAATAAAAGCAATTTTAGGAAGTATTTCACTTGCGCTAATTCTAGTTTCGTTCCCTCGTTTTTTTGCAGTTATAGAACTTAGAAAAGGGATTTATTTAAACGACATCCTTTTAAACAACATACCAGCAGTTGATTTCTCTATTCCAATATTTATTATCATCTGGTCTACTGCCCTATTATTGATAAATAGAATATTGAAAAGTCCCGATTTATTTTTACAATTCCTCCTATCATTCTTACTATTAAGTATCTCTAGAATAATTACTATTTCTTTATTTTCATTAGAGCCACCAAATGGATTAATTGCAATTAAAGATCCTATCAGTAGTATTTTTTATGGAGGTAAAGAAGTATTTATAAGAAAGGATCTTTTTTATTCAGGACATACTGCTACGCAGATTTTAATGTTTTTGAGTTTTAATAAAAAAAGCGATAAAATCATAACTGGGTTATCATCCATTTTAATAGCTGTAATGGTTTTATTTCAACATGTACATTATACAATTGATGTGATAGCTGCTATTCCATTTGCATATGTTGTATATCTTCTTGGAAAAAAAATAGCTTCTAATTAAAAGGCTTCGCCAATTTGAAGATAAAATCCTTTGTTAATGCCTTCCTCAAGGCCATAATCTACCCTAATATTGAGCTTTTCGGTTTTATTGAGTGCAAACCTTAGTCCGGCACCATAAGAGTACTTCAATTTCTCAACACCCATGTATTTAAATTCGCTACTTACGTTGCCTATTCCTCCAAACGCTACCATCCCAAATCTTTTACTAAGTTTTAATCGGTATTCAGACTGAAGTACCAATAATTGGTAATCGCGAAATCTACCTTCATAATATCCTCGCATCCTGCTTGCTCCACCGAGTGCAGCTAAACTTCTAATGGGCACTTCATTACCGCTACTATTGAAGCTGTATAACTGAAGCGCCAAAATTTGATTTTTGGTTAAGCTAAAAAATTTTCTTAGGTCAAGTACATAATTGGTGAAATTATAATCAGATCCAAAAATTTTATTAAAATGGTTGAAATAAAACTGAGCATAAACACCTTTATCAGGGGCAAAAGCGTTGGTTCTGGTATCATAAGTAATGCTTGATCCCAAGCCAGAAACTTTATATCCAAATCTACCTGCAATATTTTCCTGATCAAATAAACCCCCAGGAATATATTTAATATTCCAAACGTTTTGGTATTCATAAATGCTACCAACAAATAGATGAGGAGCCACTTTTCGTAACAAATGTAGATAAACGTAAAATTGCTGAAATTGATAAGGTTCTTCAGCGGCATCTGCGGAATTTTTACCTAAGCCCCAAAATTTATCCGGAAACGAGCTATAGGAAAGCTGTTCCATCAAAATATATTTTTCTTTATTAAAGTATTGGGTACCGTTAATAGCCGATACAAACTGCTTTTTAGTTGAATATAAGGCAAGCATCTGCAAGTTGGAAGTGCGCGTAATAGTATCGTTTTTATTAGATTGAAATGTAAGTGAACCAGCTCCACCAAAGGCAAATCCAGTTTCAACAGAGCTAGCTATAACGG
>JBKJQV010000314.1:0-14126 GCA_046593815.1 Sediminibacterium sp.
AGGATCTATTGATCATGAGAGAAAGCGATCTTTTAGCAATTATTTAATTGATTGAAACAATCAAAAAAACACAAATCACACATTTAAAAATAGAATTATATGGCTAAGCAAATATTCTTTGATATAGAAGCTAGAAATAGAATGAAAAAAGGCGTTGACACATTAGCCAACGCTGTTAAAGTAACATTAGGACCTAAAGGCCGTAATGTTGTAATAGAAAAAAAATTCGGTGCTCCTCAAGTAACTAAAGATGGCGTTACAGTTGCAAAAGAAATTGAATTAGAAGATCCAATTGAAAATATGGGTGCTCAAATGGTTAAGGAAGTAGCATCTAAAACTGCGGATATTGCTGGTGATGGAACTACAACTGCTACTGTATTGGCTCAAGCAATTATCAGTGAAGGATTAAAGAACGTAGCTGCTGGTGCAAACCCAATGGATCTAAAGCGTGGTATTGATAAAGCTGTTGCTAAAGTAATTGATAGCTTAAGAGCACAATCTCAAACAATCGGTAACGATTCTAAGAAGATTGAGCAAGTAGCTACTATTTCTGCAAATAGCGATAACGAAATTGGAAAGTTAATTGCTACTGCAATGGCTAAAGTTGGTAAAGAAGGTGTTATCACTGTTGAAGAAGCAAAAGGAACTGATACTACTGTTGATGTAGTTGAAGGTATGCAATTCGATCGTGGATACATATCTCCATACTTTGTTACCAATAGTGAGAAAATGGAAGTTGAATTACAAAATCCATATATATTAATCTACGATAAGAAAATCAGTGCAATGAAAGACATTCTTCATATTTTGGAGAAAGTTGCTCAAACTGGTCGTCCATTAGCAATTATTGCTGAAGATTTAGAAGGTGAAGCATTGGCTACATTAGTTGTAAATAAATTACGTGGTACTCTGAAAGTAGCTGCTGTAAAAGCTCCAGGCTTTGGTGATCGCAGAAAAGAAATGTTGACTGATATCGCCATCCTTACTGCTGGAACTGTTGTAAGTGAAGAGCAAGGATTTAAATTAGAAAATGCTGACTTAACTTATTTAGGCCAAGCTGCTTCTATAACTATCGACAAAGACAATACAATTGTTGTTGGTGGAAAAGGTAAAAAAACTGATATAGTTGCTAGAGTAAATCAGATCAAAGCTCAAGTAGAAAACACTACTTCTGATTATGATCGTGAGAAATTACAAGAGCGTTTAGCTAAATTAAGTGGTGGTGTTGCTGTACTTTATGTAGGCGCTGCAACAGAAGTAGAAATGAAAGAGAAGAAAGACAGAGTAGACGATGCTTTACACGCTACAAGAGCGGCTGTTGAAGAAGGAATTGTACCAGGTGGTGGAGTTGCATACATCCGCGCTGTTGAAAGTTTAGAAAAATTAAAGGGAATAAATCAAGACGAAACAACTGGTATTCAAATTATCAAAAGAGCAATTGAAGAGCCTCTTCGTCAGATTGTAATCAACAGTGGTATTGAAGGATCTATTGTTGTTCAAAAAATTAAAGAAGGAAAAGGAGATTTCGGTTTCAATGCTCGCACAGAAGTGTATGAGAACTTGTTTAAAGCAGGTGTTATTGATCCTACAAAAGTTACCCGTGTTGCTTTAGAAAATGCTGCGTCGATAGCTGCTATGTTACTCACCACTGAGTGTGTAGTTGCCGACAAGCCAAAGCCTGAAGCTGCTCATTCTCATGCAGGTGCTCCTGACATGGGTGGTATGGGTTACTAAAAATAATTTTTAAAAGAATAAAAAAAGTGTCTCCACTAATGTTGAGACACTTTTTTTTGTTTGAACTAGGCATATGAATTATGCTTTTAAATACTTGGTAAACCCTTGTACAATAAGGCATTGAGCATATCCATAACTTAGCATAACAACAACATTTAAGATAGTATCTTTATATAAAAATATATTGATTGCTAGTACAGAATCAGAAAGTACAAACAAAAGTGCTCCAGGTAAAAAAAATGTAAGCGCTAAATTCTTTAATTTTTTATCACCAATTAAATTTGCTGCTGTTGCAGTCATAATTGTTATTGCAGCCATATAAATTTTCACTGGAAATGCTAGACCTCCTAAATAGGGCTTTAAAAAATCCAATAATTTAATGGCAACAATTGTTATTATTATTGCTGTTATAGCAAATTCAGTTGCGTTATTAAACTTTACTTTATTGGCTTTGAGGAAAAATATTATGTAACAAATATGAGTAATTAAAAATGCAGTCATGCCTGCTAAAAAAAATCCATTACCTGTATAAATTAAAAATAGATCTCCCAAAAATGAAGTGAATAAACCAAGATAAATAATTACTTTACTATTTTGATAAGCACCCTTTCTTACGTTTAGAACTAAATAAATAAATAAAATTGGTATTAGCATTAACTTAGTAATATGCTGATAATCGGGTTTGTTGAGATAAATAAATGCACAATGTGCAAATAGAATCACCCAGAAAAAAATTATTCCATTCTTTTTAATCAAATTCATGCAAATAGTAATTTATTAAAGTGAGAACGTAAAATAATGGGTTTTTATTTATAAAACTTAAGCTAATTTTGTAAAATGCAATTGGATGATGAACAATTTTTTGACTACTGGACTAAAAATAGCCAGAAACAAAAAAGTAGTTCAAGAGCCTTTTTAATAGGCCTATCATCTGGTTTTGCTATTGGGATTGGTGTTATAATGGCCATCCTTTCGGGATGGTATCCTAGAGCATCAATGGAAGCTAACAGCAAAATGAGTTCTGGAGTGCTGTTTATTGCTATTTTATCGATTTCTGTATTTATAGCTATTATGTACCGAAAATTTAGATGGGAAATGCAAGAACAACGTTATTTGGAAATTAAAGCAAAAAAAAATAAACAACAAGGAAGCAGCCATAATTAATAAGGTTGGGTCTATTAAAAAAAAAACTAGGAATGAGAAAATCGATTTTTGCCTTAATTGGAATAGTGTTATTGTCTTTGTCTTGCGGTAAAACCGCAGATACTGGTTGCACTCCTGCAACTCCAGCGTCTGAAAAAAGCGCTATGTTAGCTTATTGTTCTGCAAATAGCATTTCATACACTGAACATCCAAGTGGTATATTATATGAAATTGTTAGCCCAGGTACTGGTATTAATCCAAGCATTTCTTCTACAGTTTCTTGCTATTATACAGGAAAATTATTAAATGGTACTACTTTCGATTCTCAAACTAGTAATCCAGCCACTTTCCCTTTGGCAAATGTTATAGAAGGTTGGAAAATTGCAATACCATTGATTAAGACCGGAGGAAGAATTAAAATGGTTATCCCTTCTGCTTTGGCTTACAGTTGCGTTGGAACAAGTGGAATTGCTGGTAATTCTCCATTATTTTTCGACGTTACTTTAGTTCAAGTTAGATAAGCATATATATAATAATTATATGTTCATAATTGGGGCTTAAAAGAGCTGTCCATAATATACCTCATTCCCCTATCTTTGCCAACCTGAAAAAATCAGGATTTAACATTCGTAAACCGTTACTAATATGCAACTTAAAGGTTTAGTGCGTTTTTTTGCTATAGCACTTACATTGATCTGTCTTTACCAATTGTCTTTTACATGGTTTGTAAAAAGCCATGAATCCGAAATGGATAAAAAAGCCACAGCATGGCTGAAGACCTACCCTAGTCCCGAAACAAAATATCCGGGTAATAAAGAGTTACAATCTGCATATGCCGATTCACTCGGAGATCTTAAAAAAGATCGTTTACAACGTTTATTGGATAGTACCAAAGATGTGAAACTTGCATTTGGTTTAACTACTTACCGAAGTGCAAAAGAGAAAGAGCTTATGCTTGGTCTTGATTTGCAAGGAGGTATGAGTGTAACTATGGAAGTAGGATTAGACGGCTTGATTAAATCGCTAGCTAATTATTCTAAAGATGCAACTTTTAATAAAGCAATTGAAAATGCAGTTGCTAGAAAAGCAAACAGTGGTGCTGATTTAATTACTTTATTTATTGAAGAATATAAGAAAATTACCCCCGATGTAAAATTGGCTCCTTTCTTTGCTGCTCGAAGTAATGGAAAAGTAAAAATTGATGAAACCAACTCTGTTGTTGAAACTTATTTACGTTCTCAAGCAGATGCAGCTTTCAACAATACCTACCGAATATTAAGAACAAGGATTGATCGCTTTGGCGTTTCTTCAAATAATATTAATCCTGATCAAGCCAAAGGAAGAATCAATATAGAATTAGCTGGTGTTACCGATAAAGAAAGAGTACGCTCTTATTTACAATCTACAGCTAACTTGCAATTCTTTGAAGTGTACACATTAGAAAGTAAAGATGTACAAAGCGGCATAGTTGCTGCTGATAAAGCGATAGAAGATTATTTGAATGGTAATAAAATTGCAACAAATACTGCAATTGATACAACTAAAAAAACAACTTCTGCTACCACAACAAATAAAGCAGATACTACAAAAACTGCTACTATTTCTTCTATATCAAATGATAGTAATAAATCTTCAACTGCAAAAGCTGATACAACAAAGGCTAAGAAAAATGCAAATCCAATTATAAGGTTGATTCAAATTTCTCAACCTTATCAATCAGAGAATGGTAAAACTAGCTACCCTTCTTCAATTGGTTACATTCAATCTAAAGATACTGGAACGCTAAACGATTATTTGAGAATGGAATCTGTTAAATCTAAATTCCCTTCTAACCTTCAGTTCGTTTATGGAAAAGCGGAATTAAATGATCCAAAGCTTGCTAATATTCTTACACTTTATGCAATTAAAACATTGGATAATGGTCAAGCAGAATTAGAAGGTGATCATATTTCTAGCGCCTCACAAGATTATGATGAAAGAGGTAGAGTTGCGATTAAGATGAATATGGACAAAATTGGCACTAATATTTGGGCAAAAATGACTACCCGAAATGTTGGTAAACCAATAGCAATTATTTTAGATAATTTTGTATACTCAGCCCCTAATGTTAATGATCCTATAACTACAGGTAACTCTCAAATTAGTGGAAACTATACCATAAAAGAAGCTAAAGATCTTTCTGAAATATTAGAGAGTGGAAAACTTCCTGCACCTGCAAAAATAGTACAAAGTCAAACTGTAGGGCCAACACTTGGTAAAGAATCTATTAAAGGTGGTGCAATGTCATTCTTAATTGCATTCATTGTGATCTTCTCATTAATGTTGTTGTACTTTAATACTGCTGGTTGGGTTGCTAACATTGCATTAATATTAAACTTGCTTTTTACTATTGGCGTTCTAAGTGCATTGGGTTTCACTTTAACTGCTCCAGGTATTGCTGGTTTGGTTTTAACAATCGGAATGGCTGTAGATACCAACGTAATAATTTTTGAGCGTATTAAAGAAGAGTTGACTAAAGGAAAAAATTATGCTACTGCCGTAAATGATGGTTATAAGAGATCGTTGTCGCCCGTATTAGATGCCCACGTTACTACTTTATTAACTGCTATAATATTGGCTTACTTTGGTTTAGGTCCTGTTTTAGGATTTGCAACCACTCAAATCATTGGTATTTTATTATCATTGTTCTGTGGAATTCTTGTATCTCGTTTAATTACTGATTGGTACACTAATAAGAATAGGCACTTTGAATACTTTACAGCTATTTCAAAAACTGTATTTAGGCATGCTTCGTATAAATTTATTGAGTATAGAAAGTATGCATATGTATTATCTGGTATTATTCTTATAATGGGTGTTGCTTCTTTCTTCAATGGTTTTGATGAAGGAGTTGAATTTGCAGGTGGACGTAGTTATACAATTAAGTTTGATAAGCCAGTGAGCCCTGATGAAATTAGAGATGAATTGAAAAAAGTTTTTGGCGAGTCTCCAATTACAAAAACAGTTGACACTAAGAATCAAGTAAATATTACTACTTCTTATAAAATAAAAGAAACAGGTAGTAATATAGATTCGTTAGTTGAGAAGATGTTGTACACAGGTTTACAAAATCATTTACCTGCTGGTACTAGCTTTAATACTTTTGAAACTAGCTATAAACAAAGTTCTCAAACTGTATTACCAACAATCTCAGATGATTTAAAAGCTGGTGCAACAAAAGCTACCGTTTTTGCCATCTTTGCAATTTGTTTATACATCTTTATTCGTTTTCGCGATTGGAGATATTCTTTGGGAACCATCTTTTCATTGTTACACGATGTTTTAGTAACATTAATTGTATTTAGTTTCGCTAGAAAAATTGTACCATTCCCATTAGAAATAGATCAACATTTTATTGCTGCCATCTTAACGGTGATAGGGTTCTCTATGAATGATACAGTAATTGTTTATGATAGAATTAGAGAAGACAGTAAATTAATGATCGGATCAGATAATGCTACTATTATTAATCGCGCTATTAATCAAACACTTAGCAGAACTGTAATGACATCATTAACTGTATTCTTAACCATTTTGATCTTATTCATTTTTGGTGGTGAAGTAACTCGTGGATTTGCATTCGCAATGTTGGTGGGTGTAATTACTGGTACTTACTCTTCTATTTTTGTAGCAGCTCCGATTTTAGTGGATTTTGCAAAACATCGACCTCTAGGAAAAGCCGAAGCAAGAAAATAATTAATATAGACATAGAAACTAAAAATCTCCGCCAAGGCGGAGATTTTTTTATTGGGGGAATTGAGAGATATTATTATTTAAACAGCAAATGAAGTTCCACAACCACAAGTTTTACTAGCATTTGGGTTGCTAAATGTAAAACCTCTACTATTTAATCCGCCTTGCCAATCAACTTCCATTCCGTATAAATATAATCCGTGACTCTTATTCATAATACATGGCACACCTTCTAATTCAAATAATTCATCATCGGCTTCTATCTTGTCAAATCCTAACACATATGTCATTCCACTGCATCCACCTCCCTTAACCCCAATTCTTAATCGTTGAGTGGTATCAAAATCTATCTCCCCCATTAATCTTTTAATTTCTTTAACTGCTCCAGTAGTAAGTGTTACAGGTGAAGTATTGGTTAAAGTAGCTTCCATAATATTGCTTTTATATTGTAAAGGTACGATATTGCTGATCTTTAATAGGCAGCAGAACTTTCGAAAATAGAAAATTAACCTTTAACATATTTTAAAGGATGTAATCCCAACCCTTCGACAGGCTCAGGGTGACATATAAACCCTATAAACCTTATAAACCCAATGCCGTAATGACGTATTGCCCAAAGCTGCAATGACTAATTCCGAATTGCTTACCTTCGTAAAAATTGAATATAAGCATGGATAATACAATGTTATTGAGCATAATTATTGGAGTTGGACTTGTAGGCTTATTAATTTATTTACTGGTTATTCAACCCAAAAAATCAGAATCAGTTCTTGTAAATACATCATCAAAAACTTCTAATTCACTTCAATTACAAGCCTACGAAAGATTAACACTATTAGTAGATCGAATTGCACTACCAAATTTAGTAAGCAGAACTCCTAGTGAGGGTTTATCAATTCTAAATATGCAATATATTCTTACAAAAAATATTCGCGATGAGTTTGATTATAATGTAACACAACAGATTTATATAACTCCTGAATCTTGGAATGCCGTTAGAAATTTGAAAGAAAAAAATATCCTTACAATTAACCAAGTTGCTCAAGCATTACCACCTGAATCAACTGGTATGGATTTGCAGAAAGGAATTCTGCAATTTATTATGTCTGACCCTAAAGCTAATTTGCACGAATTGGTAAGCGAAGCTTTGAGCTATGAAGCCAAAAAGTTTTTATAAGAGTTCAATTGATAATTGATTATTATGTTTGAGAAAAAAATATTGACCGACAGTGGAATAGAAATTAAGAAACTGTATACAGAAGAGGATGTAAAAAATATTATTACTAATAATGATTTACCTGGACAGTATCCTTACACCAGAGGAGTTCAAGCGGATATGTATAGGGGAAAATTATGGACAATGCGCCAATATGCAGGTTTTTCTACTGCTGAAGAAAGCAATAAACGTTACCATTATTTATTATCGCAAGGTGTAATGGGGTTAAGTGTTGCATTCGATTTGCCTACTCAAATTGGTTATGATAGCGATCATGCTTTAGCAGAGGGTGAGGTAGGAAAAGTAGGTGTTGCTATTGACAGTTTAGATGATATGGAGATATTGTTTAAAGGGATTAATTTAGAAGAAGTTAGTACTTCAATGACCATTAATGCAACAGGCTTTATTTTATTAGCCTTTTATGTTGCTTTGGCAAAAAGACAAGGAGCTGATTTAACAAAAATTACTGGTACAATACAGAATGATATTTTGAAAGAATATGCTGCAAGAGGTACATATATATATCCTCCTAAACCATCAATGCGCATTATTACAGATGTATTTGAATGGTGCAGTACGAATGTTCCAAAATGGAATACTATTTCTATTTCTGGTTATCATATACGCGAAGCTGGAAGTACAGCAGTACAGGAAATTGCATTTACTTTAAGTAATGGAAAAGCATATGTAAAAGCTGCACTAACAAAGGGTTTGGATATAGATGTTTTTGGCAAACGTCTCTCCTTTTTCTTTAATGCGCATAATAATTTATTTGAGGAAATTGCAAAATTCAGGGCCGCTCGAAAAATGTGGGCAGTAATGATGAAAGAAATGGGAGCTAAAGATGAAAAGTCGATGATGCTTCGCTTTCATACTCAAACTGGAGGTGCTACTTTAACTGCTCAACAACCTTTAAATAATATTAGTAGAGTAACTATACAAACGCTGGCTGCTGTTTTAGGAGGAACTCAAAGTTTACATACCAATGGTTATGACGAAGCATTGAGCTTACCTACTGAAGAAGCTGCACGTATTGCTTTAAGAACCCAACAAATTGTTGCATTTGAAAGTGGAGTTTCCGAAACAGTTGATCCATTGGCAGGAAGCTATTTCATTGAATCTTTAACCAATGAAGTTGAACAAAAAGCATGGGAATTAGTGGCTAAAATAGATGCAATGGGTGGAAGCGTATCAGCAATTGAAGAAGGTTTTATGCAAGATGAAATTGCTCGAAGTGCCTATGAATATCAACGAAATATAGAAAGTGGTGAAAAAATAATTGTAGGTGTTAATCAATTTACTATTGATAAAGAATTGCCAATCCCTGGATTTAAAATTGATGATAGTATTAGAACAATTCAGTCCAATAAATTAGTAAGCTTAAAATTAAAAAGAGATCAACATATAGCATCAGCTTGTTTATTGGCTATTAAAGAAACTGCAAAAGGCACCAGTAATCTGATGCCTTTTGTTATATCTGCAGTGGAAAATAATTGTACGTTGGGTGAAATTTCAAATGCGTTGCGAGATGTATTTGGAGAACATCAATAATTACAACACAACTATCAAAGCATAAATTACACCAGGTAAAAAGAACAATAACGTTAATAAAAGATCGAGCCAAAATTTATTGTTTATCTCTCCTTCATGTAAATAAACAGCTAATGGTGGAAGTAAAATTGCTAAAATTGCCAATAAAATAGTATTGGTACTAGGTTCACCATTTGCTTTTTGTGCTTTATACTCTTTCATCATTTTTTTAGCTTCTGCATACTTTTGTTTTCTTTCAACTCTCGATAAGCTCTTAAATTGAAGCATTGCATCTTGAACTACTACATCATTTATTGTTTCTTTTGACTTTTCAGTCGATGTTTTTGTAGTAATAGTTTCAGAACTACTTGCATTAACTTTAAATGATATAAAAGTTAACAATGCAAATGTAAAATAGATTGCTGTTTTTTTCATAATACTAAGTTAGGATCTAAATTGTTTAAAAGTATAAAATCATATGTAAGATAATGAATTAGTTTTACATTTATTTGTATCTTACTAGTTCAGTTTAAAATCTAATTATGTATAAAATCTTTTCGTCAATTTTATTATTATGCTTTACAGCTTTAGGATTATCTCAGAATAATCCACCCAACTTTGAGCAATTAATAAAAGAAGAAAGCACCAAAGTAGTAAGTTGGCGAAGGTACTTTCATGAGCATCCTGAATTGGGAAACAGAGAATTTAATACTTGTAAAAAAATTGAAGCCACACTAAAGGATTTGGGAATAGATACTAGAGTTATAGCTAAAACTGGAGTTGTGGGAGTTTTAAAAGGTGGAAAACCTGGACCCGTAGTTGCACTTAGAGCAGATATAGATGCATTACCTGTTGAAGAAAGGAATAGCCTTACATTCGCATCCAAAGCAAAAACCGAATTCAATGGCGCTAAAGTTTCTGTTATGCATGCATGTGGACATGATACTCATATAGCCATGCTTTTAGGAGCAGCAGAAGTTTTGAGTAAGATTAAAAATGATATCAACGGAACAGTCGTCTTCTTGTTTCAACCTGCCGAAGAAGGTCCTCCTGAAGGAGAAGAAGGTGGTGCTGCTTTAATGATTAAAGAAGGAGCAATGGATAATCCAAAAGTAGATGCTGTATTTGGTATTCATATAGAATCGAAATATGATTTAGGTAAAATTTATTATAAACCTGCATCATTTATGGCATCATCTGATTGGTTTACTATTAAAATAAAAGGCAAACAGAGTCATGGTGCCTATCCTTGGAATTCAATAGATCCAATTGTGGTTAGTGCCGAAATTATTCAAGCATTACAAACTATCGTTAGTAGAAATATTGATATCACTAAAGCACCTGTAATAGTTTCTGTTGGTAAAATAACTGCTGGTGTTCGTTCAAATATCATTCCCGAAGAAGCCCTATTAGAAGGCACTATTCGTACTCTGGATGAACAATCTAAAGTACTAACTCATAAAAGAATTCAGCAAATTGCCAAAAACATTGCTGAAGCAAATGGTGCAATTGCTGAAGTAAAGATTGATGAAAAAACGTTGGTTACATATAATGATCCTGCCCTTGTAGCTAAGTCTTTACCAAGTTTGCAAAAAGCTGCTGGAGGTGTTGATAATGTATTGCTTACAGAATGGGTAACTGGAGCAGAAGATTTTTCCTATTACGGTAAAAAAGCACCTGCATTTTTTTTCTATTTAGGAGCAAGAGATCCGAAGTTTACAAAAGAAAATGCACCTGACCATCATACTCCAGATTTTTATATTAGTGATTCGAAATTAGATGTTGGTGTTCGGGCATTTTGCCAATTAGTATTTGATTATGCAAAAAAATAATTTTATGAAAAAAATTGTGATGTTCATTTGTTGTATAATTGTTGCTTTAATTAGTTCAGCTCAAAATAGATTAACTGCCGAAAATCTTTGGCAGTTAGGAAGAGTATCTGCTCTAGGTATTAGCAATGATAAAAAGTTTGTAGTGTATAGTGTTGCTATTCCTGATTTACAATCAAATAAATCAGTTCGAAAAAAATACAAAATACCTATTACTGGAGGCAATGCTGAGGAGATAACTGAATCTGCTACTTTGCTGAGCAACGATCGTATTTCACCTGATGGTAAATATTCAATTAATAGTGCAGAAATAAAAATCAATAATGTAGCTGGTACAGATTTCTATAGTGATCTTCCTAAATCAAATGCTTTAATTTATACCTCTTTAAATTATCGCCATTGGGATACTTGGGAAGATGGTAAATTTTCACATGTATTTATTGCTCCAATTAATAATGGCAAAACAGGTGAGGCAAAAGATATTATGGTGGGTGAAGCATTTGATTGCCCTCAACAACCTTTTGGTGGCGATGAAGATTTTATATGGAGCCCCGATAGTAAAAAGGTATTGTACGTAGCGAAGAAAAAATATGGCACTGCTTATGCAACCAGCACAAATACAGACTTATATGAATATGATATCGAAAAAGGTAAAACTAAAAATTTAACAGAAGCAAATAAAGGATATGATTTAGCACCACAATATAATGAAGCTGGAGAATTGGCTTATTTGCAAATGAAAAGAGATGGTTATGAAGCGGATAAACAAGACCTTGTTCTGCTTTTAAATAATGGTTCAAAAATTAATTTAACTGCAAATAGAGATGAAATTCATGTAGAAGGATTTAAATGGAGTGATGATGGCAAACAGTTATTTTTCTGGGCCCCTATCAACGGCACGCTTCAATTATTTAGTGTTGTAAATCCGGGCATGAATAAAATAACTCCACCTATTCGTCAGATTACAAAAGGCGATTTTGATGTCACGGGAATTGTTGGTGAATCTAATCAGTCTTTAATCGTTTCAAGAACAGATTTTAATCATGCAGCTGAATTATACAGCGTTGATATTGCATCTGGATCAATGAATCAATTAACACATGTAAATGATGTATTCTATAGTACAATTGGAATGGTAAAATCAGAGAGAAAGTGGGTTACCACCACCGATAATAAAAAAATGTTGGTTTGGGTTGTATATCCTCCTGATTTTGATGAAAACAAGAAATATCCTACCCTATTGCTTTGTCAAGGTGGCCCTCAAAGTCCACTTACACAATTCTATTCTTTCCGCTGGAATCTTCAGTTAATGGCATCTAAAGGATACATTGTTGTTGCGCCTAATAGAAGAGGAATGCCTGGACACGGAACAAAATGGAATGAGCAAATTAGTAAGGATCATGGTGGACAAGTAATGAAAGATTATTTATCTGCTATAGATGTAGTGAGTAAAGCATCATATGTAGATAAAAATCGATTAGGATGTGTAGGTGCTAGTTATGGGGGTTATTCTGCATTTTATTTAGCAGGTATTCACAACAACAGATTCAAAACTTTTATTGCCCACGACGGTATTTTCGATACAAAAAGCATGTATGGAACAACAGAGGAATTATGGTTTGTAAATTTTGATTATGGTGGTCCTTATTGGGATAAAAATAATGCAGCTGCTCAAAAAACATACAATCAATTCAATCCAAGTAATTTTGTTGCAAAGTGGAATACTCCAATAATGATTGTGCAAGGCGGGAAAGATTATAGAGTGCCAATTGAACAAGGTTTACAAGCTTTTCAGGCTGCTCAACTTAAAGGAATAAAAAGTAAACTTTTATATTTACCTGAAGAAAACCATTGGGTATTAAGTGCACAAAATGCGTTGGTTTGGCAACGAGAATTTTACAGCTGGTTATACGAAACTTTAAAATAAAAAACAAAAGCGGATCAATAGATTCGCTTTTTTATTGTGCTTAATTTCTTACGCCAAATAATAAACTACCAATTCGCACCATATTACTTCCGCAATTGATTGCTAGCTGATAATCGCCGCTCATGCCCATTGATAGTGAGGTAAATGAATTATTTTCTGACATCTTTATACTAAGTTGATCGAATAGTAGTTTGAGGTAATTAAACTCTGCACTTACTTTTTCAAGATCATCAGTAAAAGAAGCCATACCCATCATGCCACATATTCGAACGTTGGTTAAACTCGAAATTATATCTTTAATTATTGCTAATTCTGTTTCATCTAATCCAAATTTTGTTTCTTCCTGAGCAATATGAATTTGAAGCAAACAATTAATAATACGATTGTTCTTAATTCCTTGTTTATTAATTTCTTGCAATAGTTTTAAGCTGTCCACACCTTGAATAAGATGAACAAATTGAGCAATATATTTTACTTTATTGCTTTGTAAATGACCAATAAAATGCCAACGAATGTCTTTGGGTAATGCGGCTTGCTTATCAACTAATTCCTGTACGTAATTCTCGCCAAAATCTTTTTGACCAAGAGAATACAATGATTCTATATCAGTATTTGGCTTTGTTTTACTTACTGCAACAAGTGTTACATTTTTTGCTGCTAATTCTTTTGTAATGTTATTGTATGAGTCGATATTTACAGACATCTAATTGATTTATTGATGTAAAGGTAATAGCTGTTGTTGTAATATAATATTCTCTAATAAGAGTAGATTATTATAAGCGGGACAGTAATAATTAAATTTACCCGCTCCCATATTTCCTAAAGCTTTCTTTAATTGATCCGGCAACATAGAAGCAATATTGGCTATAAAAAATGAAAAGTTTTCATTTTCAATATTAGTTTGCAATGATTGATCAGTATTGATATAAATTATAGGCGGTCGAATTCCCCATCGTATTAAGCTTGTTTGTAGTAAAACCTGATCCATAAAATTATTAGAGGATGCTAAAAGTTG
>JBKJQV010000223.1:0-6959 GCA_046593815.1 Sediminibacterium sp.
GATGCTGTTGCAGATTTTAAAGGTGTGAGAAGGAGATTTGAGTATGCTTTAAAAACTGATGAACATACTATAATAGACGATTATGCCCATCATCCGGAAGAATTAAATGCTTTAATATCTGGTGTTCGTAGCCTATTTCCTCACGAAAAAATAACATTGGTATTTCAACCACATTTATTTAGTAGAACGATGGATCAAGCTGAAGGATTTGCAACAAGTCTAGATAAAGCTGATGAAGTGCTTTTATTGCCAATTTACCCAGCACGTGAATTACCTATGAAAGGGGTTACCAGTGAAATGTTGTTGAATAAAATGCATTTAAATAATAAGCAAGTAATTGAAAAATCAGATTTAATTGATTGGATAAAAAAACATCAACCCAAATTAATAGTAATGGCTGGTGCAGGAGATATTGATGCAATGGTTGAACCTATAAAAAATTGTTTAGAAAATAATTAATGAGAATACCTAAAAACTGGAAGTCAATTTTATGGAGCGTTTGCTGGGTAATAGCTGGTATTGCACTTATTTTTTTATTTGGAGCATCATTTCAACAAAAAAATAATAAAAAGTGTACTGGTGTTAAGATAGAAATTACCGGGGTGGAAAAGCATCTTTTTATTGACGAAAAAGATGTAATGGACTTAATAAATTCTAATGGCCAGGTTGAAGGCAAATCTATTCATTTGTTGAATTTAAGGCAAATGGAGACTATGGTGGAACAAAACAAATGGGTGAAGAACGCTGAGATGTTCATTAATAACAATCAGGTTTTACAAATAAATATTGAAGAAAGACAACCAGTTGCTAGGATCTTTCAGACAAATGGGAATTCTTTTTATTTAGATACGGCTGCTGTTTTTCTTCCATTAAGCAATAAACTCAGTGCTAGAGTCCCCATTTTTACTGGTTTGGTTGAAATGAAATCTGTTGATTCGTCTTTAATTAAGCAAGTAGTTAATTTAGCAAAATATATAACTCAAGACTCTTTTTTCTCGGCCCAAATTTCACAAATTAATATTCGAACTGATAAACAATTTGAATTAATTCCTTTAATTGGCGATCATACAATTGTTTTTGGAGATGCTTCTGATTTGGCTGCAAAGTTTAATAAGTTAAAAGCTTTTTATAAATCTGCTTGGTTACAAAATGGAATGAATACTTATGAAACCTTGGATGTTCAATACAAAAATCAAGTACTTGCAATAAAACGTGGAACTGCAAAGGCTGAGGCAGACTCTTCAGCCGCAATGGCCTTACTTAAAAATGGGGCTATGTTTCTACCATTATTAGATTCATCAGTTTCAAAACTGGTAGATACTGTTCAAGTAAAAACAGTTAAAAAAATTAGTATCGAAAAAAAATTGGCAAAATCATTAAAAATCTCAAAGCCAAAAAACAATAAAAAGAATCATAAATCGTTAAGAACTTAAATACATACCCTTATGAATCACAATGAAGCACCCATCATTGTTGGTCTGGACATCGGAACCACTAAAATTGCAGCAATTGCAGGCCGCAAAAATGAATTTGGCAAATTAGAAATATTGGGCTTTGGCCGAGCTAACAGTAATGGTGTACAACACGGCCAGGTGTTAAATATCGATCAGACCATCAAAGCGATTCAGCAGGCTTTAGAAAATTGTGCAATCAGTAATCCAGATTTAGAAATTTCAGAAGTTTACGTTGGAATTGCAGGTCACCATATTAAAAGTTTGCAAACTCGCGGAGATATTGTTCGACAAGACCCTGATGTTGAAATTCATAGCAGTGAAATTGATCAGTTGATCAATAATCAAAGAAAAACTTTTATACCTGCTGGAGATCAAATTATAGATGTAATTTCTCAAGATTTTCATGTAGATAGTATTCAGAATATTAAAGATCCAGTGGGCTATAATGGAGTAAAAGTTGGTGCAAACTTCCATATTATAACTGGTGATAGAAATGCAATTCGTAATATTCATCGTGCTGTTGATAGAAGTGGATTAAAAACAAAAGATTTGGTTTTACAACCGTTGGCATCGGCAAGTGCTGTAATGAGCGAAATTGATATGGAAGCTGGAGTTGCTATTTTAGATATTGGTGGTGGAACAAGCGACTTAGCTGTGTTTTATGAAGGAATATTAAAGCATACAGCAGTTATTCCATTTGGCGGAGAAAATATCACTAATGATATTAGAATGGGATTAGGTGTTTTAAAGAGCCAAGCAGAAGCAATGAAAGTTCAGTTTGGAAGTGCTTTGGCAGATGAAGCAAAAGCCAATGCATATATTACTATTCCAGGATTAAAGGGGATGCCTGCAAAAGAAATAAGCGTTAAAAATCTTGCAGCAATTATACAAGCTAGAATGGGTGAAATATTAGATTTTGTTACTTATCATTTAAAGCAAGTTGGTTTAGATCATCGTGCATTAAATGGCGGAATTATTTTAACTGGAGGAGGATCTCAGTTAAAACACCTAATTCAATTAACAGAATATACTACAGGATTAAATGCTCGAATTGGCCTGCCAAACGAACACCTTGCTGCAAATCATATTGACGAATTAAAAAAACCAATGTATTCAACTTGTATCGGGTTAATTCTAAAAGGATACAATGATTACGACCATAAGTACAAAGATTTTGCTGAAAAATTTGCTAAAGTAGCCGTTCCAGAAGGATTAACAAAGAAAGTTGAAATTGCAAAAGAAGAACCTATTGCTGTATCTACAGTTGATATAACTCAAAGAAAAGGCTTCTGGGATAAGTTTAAAAATAATTTGATTGATTTATTTAAAGAAGAAGAAGATCAAGTAATTCGATAATAAAATAAATAGTATAACTGATCCGTTACTTATATACTACTAATTTAATTGCTAAAAAAACGCTATGATTCATTTCGATTTACCTAAACAAAAATCATCCATAATTAAAGTGTTGGGTGTTGGAGGTGGGGGCAGTAATGCTGTAAACTTTATGTTTGCCCAAGATATTGAAGGCGTTGATTTTATAATTTGTAATACAGATGCCAAAGCAATTGAACAAAGTAATATTCCTAATAAAATACAACTCGGGCCACATCTTACTCAAGGATTAGGAGCAGGCGCAAATCCTGAAGTAGGAAAAAAAGCTACTGAAGAATCTTTAGATGAAATAAAACGCATTTTAGAAGTGAATACCAAGATGGCATTCATTACAGTTGGTATGGGCGGTGGAACTGGAACTGGTGGAGCGCCAATTATTGCACAAATTTGTAAAGAACTTGGTATTTTAACCGTAGGTATTGTAACTACTCCTTTTGGTTTTGAAGGACCGCGTAGACAAAAGCAAGCCGAAGAAGGTATTGCTGCATTAAAGCCATTTGTTGATACACTTTTAGTTATCAGTAACGATAAGTTGCGTATGCAATATGGTAACTTAAAAATGAAAGAAGCTTTTTCTAAAGCAGATAATGTTTTAGCAACAGCAGCAAAATGTATAACTGATGTAATTAATAGTAGAGGTCATATAATTGTTGACTTTGCAGATGTATGCACTGTGATGAAAAATGGCGGAGTTGCAATTTTAGGAAAGGCAGAAGTAGAAGGAGAGAACAGAGCTCAAATGGCTATAGAAGAAGCTTTAAATTCGCCGTTACTAAATGATAGCGATATTAGAGGAGCAAAATGGATTCTGATTAATATCAATAGTGCAGAAGGAGATCATGAATGTACTATGGACGAATTAGAAGTGATTAATAATTACTTGCGTATGCAAGCAGGTGAAGATACTGATGTAATTGTTGGAATGGGTTATGACCCAACTTTAGATAAGAAAATTGGAATTACTTTAATAGCAACAGGTTTTGAACACAAAGATCCATTTGCAAAACCACAAGCAATTAAAAAGCCCGAAGTAAAACTAGAAAAGGAAGTGGTAACGCTTGATATGAATATTATTGAGCAAAAATCAACTCCAGTTGCAGTAGTATTAATAGAGCCTACTCCAATTGTTTTACCTGTATTGGAATCAATACCAGCGCCAGTTTCGGTTCATATGTTTGATCCAATTGATGAATTAACCCCTACGATGCAAATATTAGATGAAACAACTTTATCAATAGTAGAAGAAGTGAATCATCAAATTGAAGAAAGAGAATCATTGGTACTACAACTTGAATTAAATACTGACATCACTTTACCTACTATAAAAGAATCAATTGAAGAAACAACTAAGATTGAAGCATCAATAGTAGAACCTTTATTGAATTTTCAAATTAATGATCAGCCCAATGAAAATAGTAGTGTTGGATTAATGAATAAGCCTTCTAATATTTATGCAGAAGAAACAATAACTACAACAACTACAACAGTTACAGTGGTAACACCTGCTCCTGTAAAAGATCCTGTATTGGAAGAGTCGATTTTTGAAATGCAATTAGTTGAAAAATCAGATGAACTGATGCAACAAGAAACAAAGGTTGCAGAACAACCTCAGTCGCAGTATACTGATGATGGTTTTATGGATGAAGTAGAAGAACAAAAAAGAAGAGCTGCAGAAAGAATTCAAAAATTACGCAACCTATCTTTTAATATGAATAATTCAACTGATACAAGTGGCGAGTTTGATGCTGTGCCTGCCTATATCAGAAGAAACATGGAATTGTTTGGTAACTCACTTACTTCAGTAGAAAATTTCTATAGTAAATATACTGTAGGGAAAGATGAAAATGATCAAACACAAATATCCAATATCAATAAATTTTTTGATGGAAAAAAGCCTGACTAACCCAGTCTCTATAGATGTGTATTAATTATAGCCTCCTATGAAAATGGGAGGCTTTTTTGTAATAACTTTGCATATGGCAACTGTTTTAATTACTGGTGGAACAGGTACAATCGGAAATAGGTTAGCAACACTCTTAAAGGAGCAAGGTCATTGTGTGAATTTACTTTCTCGTTCTAAAAGCAATGAATTAGCCACTAACACTAATGGAAAAACTTTTTTGTGGAATATTCCTCAACAAACCATCGACCAAGAAGCAATTTCAACAGCCGACTTTATCATTCATCTTGCTGGTGCTGGTGTAGCTGATAAAAGATGGTCTAAAAAAAGAAAGCAAGAAATTGTTGAAAGTAGAACTCAGAGTAGCCAATTAATTGTTGATTCTTTAACAAAAATTCCTAATAAAGTTCAAGCGGTTATTAGTGCTTCAGCTATAGGTTGGTATGGGCCAGATCGCATTAACCAGCAAGCTGCATTTGATGAATCTGAAAATTGGCACCCCGATTTTTTAGGAAGAACTTGTTATTTGTGGGAACAAAGTATTTCACCAGTTTTGTCTTTAGGAAAAAGATTGGTAATTATTAGAACGGGAATTGTTTTGAGTAATAAAGGAGGTGCATTTGTAGAATTTAAGAAACCTTTATTATTTAAAATTGCTGCTATACTCGGTAAAGGCGATCAATTCATCAGTTGGATTCATATTGATGACTTATGCAATCAATATATTTTTGCTATTAATAACGTATTAATGACTGGGGTGTTTAATGCTGTTGCCCCTAATCCAGTAACTAATAAAGAACTTACCATTTCACTTGCTAAAAAAATAACAAGAGGATTCTTTATTCCTTTTTATATACCAGCATTTATGCTAAAAATAATATTAGGAGCAATGAGTATTGAGGTATTAAAAAGTACTAAAGTTTCGGCTTCAAAAATGCTAAGTACTGGATACTCATTTAGCTATCCTACTATTGATGAAGCGATTAATGAATTAACTAAATAATTGTTTAGGCGATATCTCTTTTGTTATGAATCCTATAACAAATTAACCAAATAATAGCTGTTAATAAAATTGTTAATCCAATTTGAGCTGGTACCTGTTTCAATGCTTCATCATAACCAGCTTTTAAATCTTTTCCAAATTTGCCAATAAAAGGTGGAGAAACAATAATTTTATCAGAAATCTCAAAAGGCAAGAACCTACTTCCGGGAAGTTTTTTCCATGTTAATAATCCAATTATTATGTTTTCTACAATTAAGAAATAAAATAAAAAAATACCTAAAGCAATAAATGCTTTTTTTACTAAATAGCCTAATAGAAAAGCAATAGATAATTGTGCAAATGTTTGTAGAAAAAATAAAGGGATATATTTTAATTGTTCTGCCCATCTGTTCCAACTCATGTCATCTGCATACATTCCAAAACCTACAGCAACTATAATATATATTAATGTAACAACCCCTGAAATGATAAAAACATCAATTAGTTTGCTTGTTATAAACTCAGAACGACTCCAGCCATCAATAATATTTTGACGATGTGTTTTGTAGTTATATTCATTGGTAACCAACATGATTACTAATATTGAAGGGAGTAAAATAAAAAAGGAGGAAAAAAATGCAACAGTATGCCATGTTTCAGGAAATGCAAATGGATTTCCAAGAAACATTTTTACTACTTGATTAATTGTTTCCTTTCCATTTGCTATTTCTAAATATACTTTAAAAAACATCAAATTAATTCCTGGATAAGTTAATGTAACAATAATAAGCATCCACCAAAAAGCAGGATATTTTTTAATTTTAAGCCATTCTATTCTTAATAAGTTATACATAGTAATTGTTAATTAGTCGTTGGTTAATTCAATGAATTTAGATTCAAGGCTTTTCTTTTTACTTAATAAAAGTTGAAGAGTGATGCCATGATTAAAACAATAGCTGTTAATATTTTCCATGTTAGCTGTTCCGATAGGATAGTTGATTTGTAAATGTCCATTTTCTTCTTTGAGTGATGTAAAACCACCCATTAAAGCGATACAATTTTTTAATTGTACCATATTAGAAGAAGCAACTTCTACTATATCTTCATTAGATAGTACTTCATTAACAGTTCCAGAAGTAAGCAAAGTTCCTTTCTTTAAAATTGCTACATGGCTACAAATTTTTTCTACTTCATCTAATAAATGGCTGGCAATAATGATTGTAATGCC
>JBKJQV010000278.1:0-7963 GCA_046593815.1 Sediminibacterium sp.
GGAATTATTTTAAGAAGAAAATACTTAGCACAACATAGGATTAATGTTTAAAGAATTAGATCCCATATTGCATTCTCAATTACGCTTAGCAATAATGAGCTTACTCATTAGTGTTAAAGAGGCCGACTTTACATTTATTCGAGAAAAAACGAATTCAACAGCTGGTAATTTGAGTGTACAAGTTCAAAAATTAAAAGATGTAGGCTATATAGACGTAGCAAAGCAATTTAAAGATAATTATCCTCAGACTACTTGTAAAATTACTCCTGAAGGGATTTCAGCTTTTGAAAGCTATGTTAAAGCCTTGCAGGAATATTTAAAGGTATAGAGATTTTGGGTTTATAGAGTTTATAAGGTTACATCGTTAATTGTATATAGGAAACCTTAACAATTTTTCCTTGCAACCTTTACATAACTTCGTTGTTATACATCACAATGGAATCAATAGTAAAAGTATCAAATCTTACTAAGCAATTTAAACAACTTACAGCGGTAGATAATCTTTCATTTTCTGTTCAAAAAGGAGATGTTTATGGGTTTTTAGGTCAGAATGGAGCAGGAAAAAGTACCAGTATTAGAATGATGCTTACGCTGATTACTCCAACAAGTGGCCATATTGAACTATTTGGATACGATTTAAATAAACATCGGAAAGACATTCTTCAACAAATTGGTGCAGTAATTGAAAAGCCAGACGTTTATAAGTTTCTTTCTGCTTACGAAAATCTTAAACTATTTGCCAAATTAAGTGGCATTAAGCCTACCCATCATTTATTAATGGACCAGTTAGAAATGGTTGGATTGGCCAATAGGGCAAATGACACTGTTAAAACTTTTTCTCAAGGAATGAAGCAACGATTAGGGATTGCTATAGCATTGGTTCATAATCCTCAATTAATTATTTTAGATGAACCTACCAATGGTCTCGACCCTCAAGGTATTGCTGACATAAGAAATTTACTTATGATGTTGAGTAGAGATAAAAAGAAAACCGTTATCGTTTCTTCACACTTATTAAATGAAATTGAACAAATTGCAACAAGAATTTTAATTATCGATAAAGGACAAAAACTAGTAGAAGGAACCTCTGAGGAATTATTTAATACTTCACAAACTATTCTTCAATTATCAACTACAGATAATTCAATAGCAATTCAACAAATATCTACTAGCATTTGGAAAAATAATTTACAACCAATGCGAGATGGGAATATTATTTTACAATTAGATAGAGATGCAATACCTCAACTAAATAGGGATTTAGTTGAAATGGGAATAGGTGTATTATCACTTCAACCTAGGCATAGTTTAGAAGATTATTTTTTACAAATAACAGCAGGTAAACAACATGTGGGCACATTTACAAATTGAATTATTTAAAATATTCAGAAGGCCAAGAACCTATTTGGCTTTTGCGGCAATAACTGCTTTAATTGGAGTAATTCAATTAGGCTTAAAAGTAGATGGAAAAGAGTATACCGAATTTGTTATGGCCGATTTTGGTAGTTCCTTTTCTGTTGATGGAAATATTTTAAATGGCTATTTTATTTGCTATGTAATTCTTCAATTACTACTTGTTCACGTACCACTTTTAATTGCACTTATTGCTGCCGATATGATTTCAGGTGAAGCTAATATGGGTACACTAAGGTTGCTCCTCACAAAACCACAATCTAGAACTGCTATTGTTACAGCAAAGTTCTTGGCATCGGTTATTTATACTTTACTCTTATTAATATGGATAGCTATTTTAGGCTTATTTCTAAGCATGCTACTATTTGGAACCGATGACCTATTTATTATGAAAAGCAATTATGTAGTAATAGTAAAACAATCGGATGTTTTTTGGCGCTATGCTGGTGCATTTTGTTTTGCGGCTTTGGCAATGATTACAGTAGCAGCGCTCGGTTTTTTCCTTTCCTTTTTTGCAGAAAATTCTATTGGCCCGATAGTTGCAACAATGAGTGTTATAATTGTATTCACAATTTTGAGTACCATGAATATTCCTATTTTCAATATTATTAAACCCTATCTTTTCACTTCACATATGATTACTTGGAAGGAGTTTTTTGATTTTAAAGTAAATGATGCAAATGAAGCTATTACTGGTAGTATTCAATATCCAGAAAAAATAGTAAAGTCGGCATTGGTACTAATTGTTCACATTATTGGTTTTGCTGGAAGCGCCATATTATTATTTAGGAAAAAAGATATATTAAGTTAATAAATTAAAAATGAAAATATTTTTCAAAAAATTTCTTCCAATATTTTTTGTAATAGGTTTTGTTAGTCATTCTTCTATTGCACAAGATGTAAATATTTTAATAGTTAAAGTAAAAGCTAAACTAGATGTTGTAAACGACTACACTGCTGAAGGGAAAATGAAAACAGATGTGGCTTTTATTAAAGCACCAATAGGGAGTGTAAAGGTATTTTATAAAAAACCCAACAAGTTTCGATTACAACGCAATGGAGGCATATCTGTATTGCCTAAAGGTGGTATCAATATAAATATTGGGAATATGATAGTTTCTGATGGCTATGTGGCTATTGATGGAGGAATAGTAGAAATTGGAAAGACAAAAACAAGAATGGTAAAACTTTTACCAACGGGCGATAATAACGACGTTATCCTTTCAACACTTTATATTGATGAAGTGAATTTGTTGATTATTAAATCCATCACTTCTACTCGTGAAAGTGGTACCTATGAAATGGAAATGGTTTATGGAAAATATGCTTCTTTCGGCTTACCCGATAAAGTTTTATTTAGTTTTAATGCAAAAGATTACAAACTACCCAAAGGAATTACTTTAGAACTTGATGATACTGATCAAGCTACCAAAAACAAAATGAAAGGCAAAAAAGGTCGTGTTGAAATTAGCTATTCAGCCTATGAGATCAATAAAGGAATAGCTGATACAATATTTAAAAAGTAATTAATACAATTCTACGCTCCAAGTTCTACTCATCATTTCACCAGGAATTAAAATATTAATACCCTCCTTTTGCTTGATATCACCATTGGTATCTTCATTGTCCGCAATACCACACCATGGCTCTATACAAACAAAATCGGCATTCTTAGCACTCCATATCCCCATATATGGAAAGTCGTTGTATTCGAATTTAAAACCGTGATTTGATTGATTGGAGGATAGAGAAATAAAAGTTGATTTTAATTCTTTAAAAACCAAAGCGTCTGAATAAAATAAATCTTTATTTAAATCTATTGTATTGGTTTCATTAAAAAAAGGAATTGCTTCTCGTTTTATTAATCCATCCGCTGTTAATGGCCACTGAGGTGCTGATTCATTACTATTGAATATTAGTTGATAGTCGTTAAATGTCAATTCTTTTTCTAACGGCACCTTAAAAGCTGGGTGTGCACCAAAAGAACAGAACATAGGTTTTAAATCAACATTAGTAACTTGATAGTTACAAATTAGCTTATTCTTATTAATTGTATAAGTGATTGTAAAACTAAAAAGAAATGGATATACTTTTTGTGTTTCTTCATTGGCATGCAATGTAAAACTGATGCTCTCCTTTAAGTTTGATGTTAGTTGGAATTCCATATCCCTCGCAAAGCCATGCCTTGTTAGATGATAACTAGCTCCGTTGAGTTGGTAACTATTGTTTTTTAATCCACCTACTATTGGAAATAAAACTGGGCTTTTCTTTCCCCAAAAATCTGGATCTCCATTCCACAAGTATTCTAAATTAGTTTCTTTGTTATAAATGTTTTGTAATTCTGCTCCTTTCGGATTAACACTTATACTTAAATATTTATTTTCAATCTGTATCATATATTAACTATCATTCATTTTCATCAATACGTTCGTCAACAGCATTGGCCATCATTCTAGCACTAATTTTTTTCAATGGATTTTTACGCATATCTGCGTATCCAAATCTTTTGCTAATAATTTCTAAGCACTCAAAAGTTGCTGCCATGAATGAACTGTGGTCGGCTATTCCTTTACCTGCAATATCAAAAGCAGTTCCATGGTCAGGACTAGTTCTTACAACTGGTAAACCTGCTGTGTAATTTACTCCTTCTCCAAATGCCAATGATTTGAATGGGATTAATCCTTGATCGTGATACATAGCAAGTACTGCATCAAATTGTAGATGTTGACCTCTTGCAAAAAATGCATCTGCACTAAATGGACCAAATACCAACATGTTATTTCTTGCCTCTTTAACGGAAGGTTTAATAATTTCTTCTTCTTGTTTGCCTATTAATCCGTCATCTCCGGCGTGTGGATTTAATCCTAATACTGCTATTTTTGGTTTATCAATCCCAAAATCTTTCTGAAGACTACTATTTATAATTTTCAGTTTGCTTAAAATATTTTCACGAGTAATATGCTTTGATACATCTTCAATTGTTACATGTTCTGTAACCAAACCAACTCGCATATTTTCTGCAACTAATAGCATTACCACATCGCTCACACCAAAAAAAGCTTTAAAATAGGGGGTATGTCCGCTGTAATTAAATTCTGGTGATTGAATATTTTTTTTATGAATTGGTGCAGTAACTAAACCATGAATATGCCCTTCTTTTAAAGCTTTTGTAGCCTCTTGAAGAGATAAAAGTGCATATTTTCCTCCAGTTTCATTTAATTGCCCGGGAGTGATTACTACTTCTTCTTCCCAAACAGTAAAAATATTTACTTGTTTAGGATTTATTCTATTGAATTCTTTAATAATGGTAAAATTGAAATTAGATTCAGGTAAGCTTTTTCTATAAAAATTTAGGGTTTTATTACTTGCAAATACAACAGGAGTGCAGAAATCCAATAAACGTTGGTCCGAAATTGTTTTAATTATTATTTCCAATCCTATACCGTTTAGATCTCCACAGCTAAAGCCTATAACTGGTTTTTGTAATTCATTGCTCATGAGCCATTATTTAGGGTGCTAAAATACTATTTTTGCAGCCATGCAATATACGCTCAAAAAATCGCTGGGTCAGCATTTCCTCACAGATGAAACAGTTTGTGCAAAAATTGTAGAAGCTTTAAGTCAAGATAATTTTGAACAATTGCTCGAAGTTGGGCCTGGGGGAGGCGCACTTACCAAGCACCTAATTCCGTTGAAAATTAACAATTTTAAAGCAGTAGAATTAGATGAGGAAAAAGTAGCCTATTTAAAACAGAAATACCCTTTTTTAATCGATAAAATTATTATTGGAAGTATATTAGAAATTCCATTGCCTTTTGAGGGGCCTTTTACCTTATTAGGCAATTTCCCATATAATATTTCAACTCAAATTGTTTTTCGATTATTGGAATGGAAATACAATATTCCAGTAATGATAGGTATGTTTCAGAAAGAAGTAGCTGAACGAATTGTATCAAAACCTAATTCTAAAGTATATGGAATTTTAAGCGTTTTAGTACAAGCTTTTTTTGATGTTGAGTATTTATTTGATGTAGCTCCATCAAGTTTTAATCCACCTCCTAAAGTAATAAGTGGCGTAATACGATTACGCAGAAAGGAAACTTTTGTGAATATGAAATCGGAGCGAGCATTTTTTACGTTAGTTAAGGCGGCATTCGGGCAAAGAAGAAAAATGCTGCGCAACCCAATGAAACCTTTTTTTGAAGCTTCGGTTTTAAAGGAAGATATATTCACAAAAAGAGCAGAGCAATTAACAGTAGAAGATTTTGCTGCATTAACTTTCAGGATGGGAGCTCAAGAGTTAAAAATTAAGAATTAAAAGTTTAGAATTATTTAGTGTAAAAAATAATGAAAGAAAAAGTAATAATCACTGCAAATGCACATCCTTTATTGCAGGAATACCTGATTAGTAAAGGATATCAGGTTGTATGTGAACCAGCAATAACTTACAACAATTTAATGGAAATAATAGACGAAGTAGTTGGTTTAATAGTTACTACCCGTATAAGTATCGACAAACCTATGCTTGATAAAGCAAATCGGCTAAAATGGATTGGAAGGCTTGGAAGTGGGATGGAAAAGATTGATGTAAAATATGCCGAAAGTAAAGGAATTATTTGCGAAAGTAGCCCAGAAGGAAATAGAAATGCAGTAGGCGAGCATACACTCGGTTTGTTATTAAACCTGATGAACAGAATTGGAAGCAGTTATGAAGAAGTTAAAAGAGGAATTTGGAATAGAGAAGAAAATAGGGGAGATGAGTTGAGTGGTAAAATAGTTGGTATAATTGGTTATGGAAATACAGGATCAACTTTTGCAAAACTCTTAAGTTCTTTTGAAGTAACTATTTTGGCATATGATAAATATAAATCTGGCTTTGCAAATGGAAATATAAAGGAAGCAGATTTAGAACAAATAACTAAAGAAGCTGAGGTAATAAGTTTTCATTTACCATTAACCGAAGAAACTTTCCATTTTGCCAATGATTCATTTTTTAGTCAGTTAGTTAAAACTCCCTATATCTTAAATACAAGTAGAGGTAAAGTAATGGATACAGTTGCATTAATTAAAGCTCTTCAAAACAAACTGATTAGGGGAGTGGGTTTAGATGTATTAGAAAATGAAAAAATTGAACTCTATTCTGAAGTAGAGAAAGAACAACTTCATTTACTATCAATCTATCCTAAAGTTTTAATAACCCCCCATATTGCAGGCTATAGCCACGAATCATTTGAGCGAATGGCCTCCATTTTAGTTAAAAAACTAGGAATTTAATAAGGTTTTGTAGATTCATTTTTGTAAATTTGTGCATATGCAACGCTTCAATAAAATGTGGCGTTGTATTTTTTTTACCATTGTTAAAGCCATTTTATGAGTGAAAACAACATATATGTTACGAAAGAGACCTTTGAGAAAATGCGTGAAGAGTTGCATAAAATGAAATCGATTGATCGACCAGCAGCATCAAAAGCTATTGGTGAAGCGAGAGAAAAAGGAGATTTAAAAGAAAATGCTGAATACGATTCTGCCAAAGAAGCACAAGGAATGCTCGAAGCAAAAATTAAACAATTAGAAGGAGCTATTGCCAATTCTAAAATTGTTGATACAACAACTATCGATACTAGTAAAGTAACAATTTTAACTAAAGTAACTATTACCAATATTGCAACTAAGAAAACGGTTACTTATCAAATTGTAGGTGAAAAAGAAGCCGATTTAAAATTAGGAAAAATTTCAGCGGGTTCACCTATTGGTAAAGGATTAATGGGTAAAGTAGTTGGCGAAATTGCTGAAGTACAAATTCCTGCTGGCATGCTTAAATTAAAAGTTGAGAAGATAACAGTTTAGCACAATGACAATCTTTTCCAAAATAATTGCTGGAGAAATTCCCTCTTACAAAATTGCTGAGAATGATTTATTCTATGCTTTCTTAGATATTTTTCCTTTAGTAAAAGGGCATGTTCTGATTGTTTCTAAAATTGAAACAGATTGTTTTTTTGATTTGGATCAAAATTATTTATCTCAAATTTTAGTTTTTGCGCAACCTATTGCAAAAGCAATAGAAAAAAGTTTCCCTTGTAATCGTTGTGGATTATGTGTTGTAGGGCTTGAAGTACCACATGCTCATTTGCATCTTATGCCAATCAATAATGCTGATGATTTAAACTTCAACAGACCCAAGCTTAAATTAAGTCCAGAGGAATTGAAGGAAGTGCAGCAATCAATAATTAGTTCGTTAAGTTAATTAACAAATAATCGCTTATTTTTTAATTCTTGCCGGATTTTTTGCTATGTAATCTCCCCATCCTTTCAAAGGCTTTCCTACTTTGCTAAGCACATTATTGCTTTGGTAAAAATGACAAAGTGCAACAGATAAAGCATCTGTAGCATCAAAGTATTGTGGTTTATCTGTAATTTGTAAAATAGCTTGTAACATTTTCCAAACCTGTTCTTTATCTGCATTGCCATTACCTGTTACTGATTGTTTTACTTTTTTTGGAGAGTATTCGGTAACTGAAAGTTTTGCTTGCATAGCTGCTGCAATAGCAAC
>JBKJQV010000313.1:0-6648 GCA_046593815.1 Sediminibacterium sp.
GTAAATGTTGATGCCTCTTCAATTACTCTTTGTTTTGTTTTTTCAAAATCAGTAATTAAAGAATCATGTTTACGTTTGTCTTTTTCAACATTAATTTGTTGAACCAACCCATTTAATTTGTCTTTAATCGGATTAAAAGTTGATTTAAATAATTCATAATCTACTTCTACCGCAGATCCATTTATTTTTGCATTAATAAGGTTATTAAAATCGCCATCAATAGTAACGCTGCTATTTTGCAAGAAAAGATCAATCCCTTCTTTATACCCAACAAAACCAATTTGAAAAATATCAGGTTCTAAAAGAGAACCTTTCAATATAAACTTACCATCTCTAACGGTATCGGTTGCAATTGTTTTGCCATCAGCACCATTCATTAAAAACACCAACATATTGGGCTTAGTGTTTTTAATTGAACCTTTTATTTCAAAAGAGTTTTGCGCATTTACAGATAATCCTGTAAGTAATAAAATTGAAAAAATAAATTTATACATATTATTTAGAATGACGTTTTTGTAAAACAGATAATACATCTGTTAATTGACAACCTTTAGCGTTTAATAAAAGCAAATAGTGAAAAAGCAAATCTGCAGACTCGTTTAAAAAAAGTTCCTTATTGTTGTCTTTTGATTCAATTATCATTTCAACTGCTTCTTCGCCAACTTTCTGAGCTATTTTATTGATCCCTTTAGCAAACATTTGTGCAACATAAGAATTGTTACTATCGGATTGTTTTCTTAAATTAATAATCTCTTCTAAATACAACAGAAAATCATCGCTATGATTCGGTTCGTTCCAACAGGTATCGGCACCAGTATGGCAGGTTGGGCCAATTGGATGGGCTTTAATTAACAAAGTATCATTATCACAATCAACCGCTAAGGATTTTACTTCAAGAAAATTTCCGCTTTCCTCCCCTTTCGTCCATAATCGTTGCTTAGTTCTGCTATAAAAAGTTACTTTACCTGAAGATATTGTTTGTTGATAGGCAGCATCATCCATAAAACCAAGCATCAACACTTTATGTGTTTTAAAATCTTGGATGATGGCTGGCACTAACCCGTCGCTATATTTTTTAAAATCAATAACCATTGTACAAATTTCTGTATTTATAACCGCATTGCGATACCTTTTTTAAAAAGATATTGCTTTAGCTCTGTAACCCCAATCTCTTTAAAGTGAAAAATACTGGCTGCAAGTGCAGCATCTGCTCCAGCTTTAACAAATACATCACTAAAATGCTCCATTGTTCCAGCTCCTCCAGAAGCAATAATTGGTACTGGAAGAGTTGAAGACAATTCATTGGTAATATCTAAAGCAAATCCTTGCTTAGTACCATCGTTATTCATAGAAGTAAGTAAAATTTCACCTGCACCTAAATCAACTCCTTGTTTGGCCCAATTACTACAAAGTATATCGGTTTTAAGCCTTCCACCATTCAAATAAACATACCAGTTTCCATCAGCTTCCTTTTTAGTATCTATTGCCAACACTATACATTGACTTCCGAATTCTTTTGCCAATGATTTAATTAATGAAGGGTTATTAAAAGCTGAAGTATTGATAGAGATTTTATCGGCCCCACTTTGCAGTAAAATACTCACATCTTCTGTTGATGAAATTCCACCGCCAACGGTAAAAGGGATATTTATATGATGAGCAATTTTTTTAACTAGATCACTTAATGTTTTTCGTTTTTCATTGGTGGCAGTAATATCAAGAAAAACTAATTCATCAGCCCCTTCTGCTGCATAAAGTGCGCCAAGTTCTACAGGATCACCTGCATCCCGAATATTTTCAAAATTTATCCCTTTAACAGTACGGCCATCTTTAATATCTAGGCAGGGAATGATTCGTTTTGTTAACACAATTTGAGTTATGAATTATTAGTTATTAGTTATGAATGGAATTAATTCCTTTAGGGTTATTCTTCCTTCGTAAATTGCTTTTCCAATGATCACACCATTACAACCGATGGTTTTTAGTATACGCAGATCATCTACACTGCTTACACCACCACTAGCAACAAAGTGAATATTTGTGAATTTATTAAGTATTTTTTGGTATAGCTCAGTTGATGGTCCTTCTAATTTTCCATCTTTACTAATATCAGTACAAAAAATCTGTGTTATTCCTTTCTCAACGTATGAGCTTATAAAATGATAAACATCAATTTCAGTAGCTTCTAACCAACCACCAATAGCAATTTTTTCATCTTTTACATCTGCTCCTAAAAAAAATCGATCAGCACCGTATTGTTCAATCCAATTAGTAAATGTAGATTCATCTTTAACAGCCAAACTGCCTATTGTAGCAAGTTTCGCACCTGATTCAAAAACAATTTTTAAATCAGTTTCTTGCTTAATACCACCCCCAAAATCTATTACTAGCTTAGTACCTTTAGTAATTGATTCAAGCACATTCCAATTTTGAACCTTACCAGCTTTTGCACCATCCAAATCTACTAAATGCAATCTTTTAATACCTGCAGCTTCAAACTCCTTTGCAACTTCCAAAGGATTTTCGTTGTATATTTTTTTTTGAGCATAATCTCCTTGTGTTAATCGTACACACTTTCCGTCAATTATATCTATTGCGGGGATTATTTCCATTTGATAAAATTATTTAAAATTTTTTCGCCTATATCAGCACTTTTCTCAGGATGAAACTGAGTACCATAAAAATTTCCTTTATTTAATGCTGAGCTGTATTCAATACCATATTCAGTTGTTGCAATTGTATGATTACCTAATGCTGCATAATATCCATGCACGAAATAACAAAATGAATTTTCCTTAACACCATCAAAAAGTTCAGATTTCAACTGATAAATATTATTCCAACCAATCTGTGGTATTTTAATTGAATTGGCAGATGATGTTGTAAACGCTTTTACTTGTTCATCAAAAATTCCTAAGCAATCGGTATTGTTTTCTTCACTGTATTTACACATTAATTGCATTCCTAGGCAAATGCCAAGCACTGGTTGTTTTAAAGATGTGATGAGACTGTCTAGCTTTCTTTCTTTTAAATAATTCATGGCTGTACTTGCTTCACCAACTCCCGGAAAAATCACTTTATCTGCTGCGAGTATAGTAGCATGATCATCTGTTACAATTGCGTTAGCTCCTATTCTTTCGAGTGCATAGAGCACCGATTGAATATTACCTGCATTGTATTTAATGATTACTAAATTCACTTTACTATTATTAATTTTCAATTATAGGTTGAATAAATTCTTTGGTTGATAATTGAATATTTTTCATTTCACCCAACACTTTAATATATGCCGATCCAATAATTGCACCATTGGCATTTTTGGAGGCTGCTTTAAAACTTGCTTTATCTTTTATACCAAACCCTACCAATATTGGATTGATTAAATTCATTGATTGTAATCGCTCTAAATACTTTTCAATTGCTAATAAATCAGTATTTCCGCCAGTTGTAGCTGATGAACTAACTGCATATAAAAAACCCGAACTTAACTGATCAAGCTTTTTTATTCTTTCCTCGGTTGTTTCAGGAGTAACTAAGAAAATAAAATCCAATCCATATTTTTTAATTATGGCTCCATATTCGTTTTCGAATTCAAACTCTGGTAAGTCTGGCAAAATCAACCCATCTACTCCAGCTTTAACTGCATCTGCACAAAATTTTTCGAACCCGTATTGTAATACAGGATTCATATAACCCATTAATATAATTCCCTTATTGGCAAGTAGTGAATTGCTTCTACAATTGGCTAATTGACTAAACAATACTTCCATAGTCATTCCATTGTTCAAGGCAACACTACTACTTTCTTGAATAACCGGACCGTCTGCTAAAGGATCACTATAAGGCATCCCAATTTCGATAATATCGGCTCCAGCTTCAGCAAGTGATTGCATAATTATTAACGTATCATTCAACGCAGGATATCCAGCAGTGAAGTAAACATTTAATACCTTCTTTACTTTCTTATCAAAAATATTTTTGATTCTTTTCATAAAATTAAAATACTGCGATTACAAAACTTTCATATAAGTGGCTAAATCCTTATCACCTCTTCCACTCAAACAGATCACTACAATATCAGATGGCTGTAAATTCATTTTTCCCAACACAGCAAAAGCATGTGCAGTTTCTAAAGCAGGTATAATACCTTCTGTTTTACTTACATGAAATGCAGCATCCATTGCTTCATCATCTGTTGCGCTTAAAAATATTCCTCTCCCACTTTCAAATAAATTTGCATGAATTGGACCAACACCTGGATAATCTAACCCAGCAGAAATACTATGTGGTTCTACTATTTGGCCATCCGCAGTTTGCATTACTAAACTTTTACTACCATGCAAAATTCCAGGCTTACCCAATTGAGTAGTAGCTGCACTCATGCCACTATTTACGCCATGACCAGCAGCTTCAACTGCAACCAACTTCACCGACAATTCATTTAAATAATGATAAAAAGCACCTGCAGCATTACTGCCTCCACCAACACAAGCAACTACATGTGTAGGGAGCTCAGAACCAGTTTTAGCTTTTAATTGAATTCGAATTTCTTCACTAATAACACTTTGAAAACGTGCAACCATATCCGGATAAGGATGTGGGCCAACTACGCTTCCAATAATATAATGTGTATCATTTGGGTGATTAATCCAATCTCGTATTGCTTCATTGGTAGCATCCTTTAAAGTTTTACTTCCACTTGTTGCAGGAATAACTGTAGCGCCTAACATTTTCATTCGTGCAACATTGGGAGCTTGCCTTTCTATATCTTTTTCACCCATGTAAACTATACATTCCATACCCTTTAGTGCACATACAGTAGCAGTTGCAACCCCATGCTGACCAGCACCAGTTTCAGCAATAATTCTAGTTTTGCCTAATTTACGCGCCAATAAAATTTGTCCAATAGTATTGTTTATTTTATGAGCGCCTGTATGGCATAGGTCTTCTCTTTTCAGGTAGATGGTTGTGTTAAATTCTGCACTTAATCGTTCTGCCAAAAACAAAGGAGTAGGTCTGCCTACATAGTCTTTCAGCAATAATTTAAATTCTTTTATAAAAGACGAATCTTTCATTATCGAAAGATATTGCTCTTTTAAAATAGCTACATTACTATGCAACATTTCGGGAATATATGCTCCACCAAATTGTCCGTAATAACCTTGTTCTGTTGGATTCTGATAGCTTATCATACTACTTCGATTTTTCGTAATTTAATTGTAACAATATCAAACCTCTGCTTTCATCAATTCGCTGAACCATTTTATTATAATTATAGTATATTTTAAAAGAATCAAATTGATCTATTCTGTTATCAGCACTATATTGCACTTTCTGATTTCCAATTTCTGCAATTAAATCATTATAATTATAACGAAACCCAATAGTTCCAATACGATCAACTCTTCCTGAAAAGTCATACAGCACAGGCGCAGTTCCGATTAAGTTTACAAATCCTTGGTAATTATAACCAATTTTAACGTCGCCAATTTGTTCAACTTTATTACCAGTATTATATACTATAGTTCCATTGGCTGATGTTTTTACTTCAGATAAAAACCCTTTCTCCGATAAAACCACATAAATATTATTAAGCGATATACGATATGCAGCTTTGCCTTCCTGTGTTATAAATACATTCTGCAATTGCTGAGCCTTTGTAATTTGCCCAAGAAATAAGAGCATCAAAAACACAATAGTTTTCTTTATAAAATAATTCATACAATTACTTTTATTTGTTGAATAAATTGCTGTAACAATTGCATGTCTTTAACACCTGGTGATTTTTCAAATTTACTATTTACGTCTAAAGAAAATAAATCCTTTGCTACTGTTGTTTTCGAAAATTTTATCAATTGGTCAACATCATCAGGACCAATTCCACCACTTAAAAAAAATGGCTTGCCAATATTTAGTCCATTAAATATCTCCCAATTAAACTTTTCGCCTGTTCCGCCATAAGCCGCTCCTGCTGTATCAAACAAAAACATATCAACAATATCATTATAGTCTTTTACTTTCCATAGCACATTATCATCATCTCTTAATCTAAACGCTTTAATTACAGTAACGTAATTGGCAATTTTTTCGCAATACTTTGGCGTTTCATCTCCATGTAGTTGTACAAGGTATAATCCACAGTCGTCCACCATCTTTAAAACAGTATCAAGTGATTCATTTACAAAAACACCTACTTTGTTAATTTGTTGTCCTTTTGCTTTTTTTATTTCACTTGGCTGAACATGTTTTAAAATATAACGAGGCGATTTTGGATAGAAGATAAATCCGCCAAATTCAACTCCCATTTCATCTAACTGCAAGAGTTGATCTATACTATTTAATCCACAAACTTTAGCCCGCATTTTGTTTTGCTTTTAATTGAGTTACAAAATCGGCAAAAGCAATAGATGGGCTTGTTTCTTTCATAAAATGTTCCCCTATTAAAAAGCCTTTAAACCCAGCTTGTTGTAAAGTTACTATTGTATTAACATTATTTATGCCACTTTCTGCAATAGCCAGTTTTGTGGAAGGAATTTGCTGAATTAATTGTAAAGAAATATCAATACTAACCTCAAAATTTTTAAGATTTCTATTATTTACTCCAACCAAATCAACCTGATCACAAATATGCTCAAGCTCTTGTTGATT
>JBKJQV010000031.1:0-6411 GCA_046593815.1 Sediminibacterium sp.
AAACATCATTGGGTAGATCAATTGCCCATGCAATAGGAAGAAAATATGTTCGATTAAGTTTAGGTGGCTTACATGATGAAAGTGAAATACGAGGTCACCGTAAAACATATATTGGTGCAATGCCTGGCCGAATTATTCAGAATATTAGAAAATGTAAATCTTCAAATCCTGTAATGATTTTGGATGAAATAGATAAGATAGGAAGTGACTTGCGCGGAGATCCATCATCATCATTATTAGAAGTTCTTGATCCAGAACAAAATCATACTTTCTACGATAATTATCTTGAACTTGAATACGATTTAAGCAAAGTATTATTTATTGCTACAGCTAATAATATTCAAAATATTCAACCTGCCTTAAGAGATCGTTTAGAAATTATTGACTTAAGTGGTTATGCAATAGAAGAGAAAGTAGAAATTGCAAAGCGTCACTTAGTTCCCAAACAGAAAGAAGCACATGGCTTAGGAAAAGTAAATTTCAAAATCAATGATAAAGTACTAGAAAAACTAATTGAAAATTATACAAGAGAGAGTGGGGTAAGAGAATTAGATCGTCAGCTAGCATCTATTATGCGTTTTCAGGCAAAAGAAATGGCTGTTAAGAATAAGGTTAAATTAAATGTTAGCACTCCCGATGTTGAACGCATTTTAGGGCAGGCTCGTTATAACAATGAAATCTACAAAACAGCTAATATGCCTGGTGTTGTTGTTGGGTTGGCATGGACTTATGTAGGTGGAGATATCTTGTTTATAGAAACAATTCTGAGTGAAGGGAAAGGAGAAATCAAGCTAACTGGTAATCTTGGAAATGTAATGAAGGAAAGTGCTACAACCGCATTAAGCTATATACAAGCCAATGCCAAAAAATTGGGCATAGATCCCGAATTATTTAAGACTAAAAATATTCATGTTCACGTTCCAGAAGGCGCAGTTCCCAAAGATGGCCCAAGTGCTGGAATTACTATGTTAACCTCATTAACTTCTGCATTTACAGGCAGAAAAGTAAAGCCATTTTTAGCCATGACAGGAGAGATTACATTAAGAGGTCAAGTATTGCCAGTTGGTGGAATTAAGGAAAAAGTATTGGCCGCAAAACGTGCCGGACTCAAGGAAATTGTTTTGTGTTATATGAACCAAAAGGATATAGATGAGATTGATAACAACTTTATCAAGGGTGTTCATTTTCAATATGTAAAAACAATGCAACAGGTTATTGATTATGCTTTAGTATAATTCCTTTTTATAAGGTAATTGATTTAGTTTTAATGATCAATGTTGAAGCGATTATTCTTTGTTATTGTATTGGTATATTTTACTACTATGTGTTCTTCTCAAACACTTGGGGGTAATGCTGTTTTTAATTTCTTATCACAACCAAATACTGCTCAATTATCTGCTATAGGTGGAGTTAATGTTTCTTTAATTGGAAACGATGTTGGAATGGCATTTCATAATCCAGCACTTTTAAGAAATGAAATGCATCAACAAGTAAATTCTTCATTTAATGCTTTTCTTTCGGGTATCAACCAATATGGAGTAACTACAGCTTTTCATCTTACTAATAAAAATTTGAATTTAGGAGTTGGGGTACAATATTTAAATTACGGAACATTGGTTCAAACAGATGCATCAGGAAATGTACTTGGTAATTTCAAACCAAACGATTATGTAGTACAAATGATGATTTCAAAACAATACAACGAACATTTTTGGATTGGTGCAACTACAAAATTTATACAATCTAATTATGGCATATATCGATCAAATGCAGTTGCTATGGATTTAGGATTATTGTATTATGATAAAGAGCAAAAAATACAGGCTAGCGTTGTAGTAAAAAATTTAGGTACTCAATTAGCAACTTATAGTAATGGAAATAAAGAAGAACTTCCTTTTGATGTGCAAGCAGGTATTAGCAAGAAGTTGAAAAAAGCACCATTACAATTTTCATTAACTGCCCATAATTTACAAAGACTAAATATTTATTATAATGATACTAGTTTTAACGCTTCAGAAGGAGGCTCAAATACTGCAGGTCTTCAGAAAGTTTTTGCACATTTGATTTTATCTACACAAGTGTATGTTTCCGATCATTTAGAATTAAGCTTTGGTTACAACTTTTTACGAAGGCAGGATTTAAATGTTTTTGGAACTACAAGCGGATTAAATGGGTTTACAATGGGAACTGGAATATTGATTAAAAAATTGCAAATTAGGTATGGGACTGGATTTTACCAACGAAATATGTTTCATCAGTTTTCACTCAACTTTAATTTAATAGGGGAAAGCTTAAATAAGTAGCTAGGTTTATTTTGTAGTGCAATCACTACATTTTTTCAAGGATTTTCAAAGCAGTTTTAACGGATTAGAGGGAACAAATACCATAATATTGTTTTATATTTATGGACAACATCTTTTAATCTTAAATACTCTTGTATGCAAATCGATTTTTCTTCTAAAGACTTATTTACTTCGTTAGAAAGCCAAAACAATGCATTTTACGATGAACTTCCATTTGGGGTAGTAAAAATGGATGAAAGTGGAACAGTAGTTTATTACAATAAACAAGAATCTATAATTGCTGGAGTGGATCCTGAAGTTGCTAAAGGCAAAAATTTCTTTGTTCAAGTAGCACCTTGTACAAATAATTTTATGGTTGCCGAAAAATTTAAGTTGGCAGAATTAGATGAAGAATTAGATTATATGTTTACTTATGTTACTTCTCCAATTAAAGTGCGACTTCGATTGCTCAAATCGGTAGCTCATACCCATCAATATTTGATAGCACAAAAATATTAATGCTACTAAAAATGGAGATGCAAAATACAGAGCAACAATTGCAAAAAATGATCTCTATCATCAATCAAATTCCTACTGGTTTGATTGAATTGAATTCGGATGGTCACATTTTACAAATGAATGCAAAAGGTGTGCAATTATTTATGCCCATGTTTATGATGTTGAAACTCTCGGGAACCAATATTTTTGAACTTTTAAATATAATTGCTCCAGAAATTATTCAGCGCATCAAAATTTTTGCACCAACATCAGGTTCAATTATCCAGCAAGAAAATCATAAAGTAGAGTTGGAAATGGGCGAACAAAAATTGATTCGCTATTTCTACTTCACCATTTATAAAGTAGATGCTGATACTTTTAGTTTTGTATTTGATGATATTACTTATTTGCAAGAAAAGGAAAATCAAATTAGAGAGGCTGTAAAAGAAAAAGCAATTGAGCAAAGTAAGTTCGAAATGGCTTCTGGAATTTTACATGATATTGGAAACGCAGTTGTTGGGTTTGGTTCATATATCAATAGAATAAAAAGACATTTAACACATTCTGATTTTAATAACCTGAATTCATTACATGGATTTGTAGAAAAAAATACTCAACAATTCGAGTTGGCTATTGGAGCTGCTAAAACCAAAGCTATGATGGATATGGTAGCAGGTATGGCTGATAATCAACAAAAAAATGCAAGTGCTGCTGATGCAATTATTAGTGAGCAAATGGGTATAATAGCTCATATTTCAGAAATTCTAACTATTCAGCGTCAATATGTTAAAGGGCAACAGTCTACTGATAGAGAAAGAGTGAATATGCGAACTGTAATTAATGATAGTATTGCCATGATTTTACCTGGGTTAACCAAAAAAGATATCGAAATTAAATTGGATATTCCATTGAACCTTTCTCCTGTAAAAGGAGATAAGACAAGGCTAATGCAAGTGTTTTTAAACTTGTTAAAAAATGCAGGAGAAAGTATTGCATCATTCGAGCATACTGATAAAAAAATTGGTATTTCTTTAGTTGAAAATGACGAATCAATAATTATATCTATTACCGATACAGGTTATGGATTTGATGATGAAATAGCTCAAAAATTATTTTCACGCGGATTCACTTCTAAGGATTCTGGAACTGGGTTAGGTTTATTTAATTGTAGGTCAATCATTGAAAGTCATCATGGAACACTTGATTTAAAAAGTGAAGGATTTACTAAAGGCGCTACCGCATTTATTACACTTAAAAAATGATTATGCAATATATACAAATAAATACAAGGGTCTTAGTAGTTGATGATGAGGAAATGGTTCGAGATAATATTGAGGAAATTTTAGTACCTCGAATTAAATCGAATGAAGTAGTAAATAATGCTGCCAATATTCTTTTTGATGAAGAAGAATCTCCCATAGAACATCGAACTAGTAATATTCCTAAATTTTCTGTGGATAAAGCAAGTAATGGTCCTGAAGGTCTTGAGATGATTCGTAAAAGTATTGAAATTGGTAGGCCATATTCTGTTATATTCTTAGATATGAGAATGCCAGGTTGGGATGGTCTAGAAACCGCTACTAAAATCAGGGAAATTGAGGGCAAGGCAGAAATTATTTTTGTAACAGCCTATAGTGATACTACTATTGAAGATATTGTTGCTAAAGCGGGTCAAAATGTAGGATATCATTGTAAACCATATGCATCTGAAGAAATAATTCAGTTAGCCACAAAAGCTACTAACGACTATAATAAGTTGAGAAATCTAGAGCAACTCATAGAAGCAATATCAAGCATTAATATTTCAGAAGATCATTTAAGCCCGTTGTTAAAAAATATTCTAGATCAGTTAGCTGCTTATGCGCAAACTGATACTGCTTTACTTGGAAAAATGCATAACGATGGATCCTATGAGAAAATATTTTCAATAGGTGCAATGGAAGAAAAAGTAAACCCTACATTGCTACAAAAAGTAATAGATCAAGTTTTTATTAACTCAGATGAAACCTTAACACAATCTAATGAAATTATTTTTGCGAAATTGGAGGATTATGTAGTATTCGCAGCCCTCAAAAAGGGAACAAGATTACAAACCGAAAAACTTTATTTATTAAAATTATTTGTTCAGAATGCTGCCAAGGCTATAAGAAATGCTGAATTACAAGTAAAACTACTAGAAAGAGAAAAACTTTCTGCAGCAGGGAAGGCAATCAGTATGCTAATGCACGATTTGCGTTCGCCTATTAAAAATATTCCTGTTATTACTGAGTTCATGCGTGAAGATGGAATTGAAAGTGAATGGTTGCCGGCGTTAAATAAATCTGCTGAAGAGGCTTCTGAAATGTTAGATGATTTTATGGATTTTATTAGAGAAGCACCCGTTAAAAAACAATCAATGGGTTTAAAAGAGCTTATTTCAGAAGCAATCGATTTATCTGTTGAGGTTAAAGAGTTTAAAGAATTATCAGTTATTGTAGATGTTGATGATAGCATTCTAATTAATTGCGATAGAAGCAAACTTAAACGCGTAATTACCAATTTAATTAATAATGCAATAGATGTATTAATAGATAAAAAAATTGTAAAACCTTCAATTCATATTAGCGCTACTATTATAGATTTATTTATTCAAATTCAGCTTAGAGATAATGGTCCAGGCATTCCTGAAAATTTGTTAAAAACATTATTCGATCCATTTGTTACACTTAATAAAGCAGGTGGAACGGGATTGGGTTTGGCTATTGTGAAGCAATTTGTTGTAGCTCATGGAGGAACAATTTCGGTTCATAATGATGCTGGAGCAATATTCTCAATAAAATTACCTGTATAAATAATCCTATGTTTTGGTCGCATCAAAATGTTCGAAGTATAGTGATTGATTTAGTGGAAAAGGTGTTACCACAATCACGTAAACTAAGCAATCAGGCTCTATTTCAGGGCAATGACTTTGCGCTAGATTTTGGATTAAGCTCCATGCAATTAGTTGAATTAGCTGCTTATGTAAATTCTTTTTTTCATTTTTTTAATTCCCAAAACCCACCTAATTTATTAACCGATTCACAATTAAATTCTTGGGTACAAAAAATTTTAGCTGTACGAATAGAAAATGATAAAAATATTTCTTTTCAAAGTTCTGGAACAGGTGGAAATAGTAAATTGATCACGCATAGTATAGAATCGATTAATCGAGAAATAGATTTTTTAAGTGGAATCATTTATCAACCCAAACGTATTTTTAGTTTTGTTCCAACGAATCATATTTATGGGTTTCTATTTACTGTGGCACTTCCTCAATTATGGAATATTCCAGTTATTAAGATAAATCAACTTAACTCCCTTGATTTTCTACCAGGAGATTTAATTGTTGCTACACCATTTAATTGGCAATTTATTTTTAATTCTTTTAATAATAAAAAAATCGAGTGTGCAGGGATTTCCTCTGGAGCGCCATTAAACGATCAATTATTTGATCAATTGGGAAAAATCGGAATTAATATCACCGAAATATTTGGCTCAACTGAAACTGCAGGTGTAGGATTTAGAAATAAACCTTTTAAAGCATTTGAACTTTTTTCTTATTGGTCATTTGAAGCGGATTCGAAACATATAATTCGAAAATGTGATCAACATA